>DATHFS010000085.1:0-11322 GCA_035317975.1 Cyclobacteriaceae bacterium
CGCCTGCCGCTCCTGTACCGATTACGGTGACTCCCAATCTTTGCGCAACGCCCCCCACGATCGTCGCCTCAGGCGCTACCACCTATGCATGGACAACCAATGTCCCGGGAAGTATCGTGGGCGCAACCAACGGTCCCTCCATTCAATTGCTTCCGGGATCCGGCACCGTCACCTACACCGTCAACGCCTCTTCCGGTGCCGGCACATGCCCCAACATCCAAAACACGACAGTTGATGTCAACGCACTCATTACGCCGACGTTCACCCAAGGTGACCCTTGCGACACGCAGGTCCTTTTGACTGCCGCACCGGTAGGGAATTATATCTACCGCTGGTATTTGGATGATGCAGCGGGTGTAGCCCAACCTACACCCTTGGTAGGTCAGCAGGTTTTTGTCACTGCCTCCGGCCGCTATTCAGTAGAGTTAAACGATCCGGTAAGCGGGTGTAGTAAAAAATCCAGTCCTTCCCAGACTGTCAATGTATTTGGTACGATCACGGCCGGCCTGAGTGCAACCCCGGCCTGTAACGATAATAAGCCGTTCACGCTTACGGCCACCAGTAATTCAGGCGGCGTAACGTATGCCTGGTTCCTGAACAGTGGCGCCATTAGTGGGGCAGCACAGCCAACGCTCGATCAGACTTCGAATGGCACGTATAAAGTGACGATCTCAAAAGGAGTATGCAATGCTTCGGCCCAGATCCAAATCATTAAATCGCCAATCCCGGTCGGCAAGCTTCCCGACCGCCAGATTATCTGCAATGATCCCGACAACAAGGACCCCAGCACGTCCAAGGTCGACCTTGACCCGGGACCCTTCATTCGTTACAACTGGTTTAAAAATCAGTTGACGCTCGGTGACACATTGAGAATTTATACGGCCGATAGCGAAGGCATATACCAGGTCGACCTTACCAATTCTTACGGATGCGTTGCTTCTGATCAGACGGAAGTAAAGAATGAGTGCGTTCCCAAGATTGTAGCACCCACCGCCTTCCATCCCACCGGGAACGTGAACGAGAACAGAGACTTTTATGTCTTCACGTTCTTCATTACAGATAATTTCCAAATCTTCATTTACAACCGTTGGGGCGAAATGGTCTACCAATCCGGCGATCGCAAGTTCAAATGGAATGGCAATTTCAACAACAGCGGACAACCTATGCCCGGGGGCACGTATGCTTACGTTATTAAATACGTAAGTTCTTTTGAACCACAACAGGGGGTGCAGGAGAAACATGGTGGGGTGGTACTCCTGCGGTAAAACATCACCGAAAGGGATTTGCTGGCTACCCACGTTTTAATTCCAGCGCTTAATTGCCGGGTTAGCTCTTAGGGCTTGATGGTTTTAGGATTCGGGTAAGGTCATTTGTTACTTGATGCTGGGGTGTCCCCTACAGGCGTACTCCGGAACTTTGCCTACTGCGCATTGCCTACTGCCTACTTCCTTTCTCGCTGCTCTTTATCGGTTTGCGAGACACTGCCCCGTAATCAGTTTAAGGACTCTTTTATCCCCTTTTGGGGAATAATTCCTGGTATTGACACCTTTATAGTCTGCCCTCCAGTAATAAACCCCAGCGGACTCTCCGGGAAAAGTTCACAATACTGAAGTAGTCCGTGACCTGAGTTATGATCAATGTCTCGGAAAATCATGATCCTCATCATTTGAATCACCATACATTAATTTGTATTTACCCATGTAAATTTGGGATTTCTTCTAGGCTATGAAAAAAATACTCCCTATCATTTCGGGCCTGGCGTTATTTATTTTATACAGCTTCCCGGGATGCGGGGTGTTACCCACACCAAAAGAAGTTTTACCGGCTGCTACGCAAACAGGAGCTAATACATTTGGCTGCCTTGTGAACGGAAAAGTATGGCTGCCAAAGGGATATAACGGAACATCAAATTTAAGTTTGAGTTACGATCCAACTTTTAATAAGGGGACTTTTGACTTGAGATCGTATAGATACCCTGATAATAGCACGCGAGTCCAATATGTAATCCTATCCTCAGACAGCCTTTCGGCAACGGGTATTTATCCGGTAAAGGACATTCACCAGGATGTTCAATTTTCAGACAGCAATACCTGTCAATATTATAGTTTTGATTCAACTGTTCATCGAACTGGTGCAATAACGATTACAAAATTTGATTTAATGAAGGGAATAATATCAGGCACTTTCCAATTTAACCTTTCGAAAACAGGTTGTGATAGTATTAAAGTAACAGGGGGTCGTTTTGACATGAAACTTTAAATCAATAAAACTCTATGAAACCGTTCATTACACTCCTTTTTATTGTTCCATTTGCAATTGCTTCGTTGGCACAAACTGACCCGTTGCGCAACCAACTGAATTCCGTTTTTTCCAACGTTGATAAGAGTCAAATCCCTACTGGCTTTCTCCAGGAATATGGCGCGCCACTGCTGCCATTGGACGTTTTCAATGGAGTTCTAACAGACAGTAACAAAGTTGATATCGGTGCTTGGCGAATGGTTTACTCTGCTTTGCAATCCTCGCGTATTTATGGCTCCAACCCGCTGCCAACCACGGCTATTGCCAATACTGCAATCTCCAATGCAGAAACCGCTAATCCAGGATTGCTGGTTATCCCCATGGTGCTTGTTGATTATAACTTCCTTCGCCCCGATGCCATTACAGCCAACTTGCTCTCTGTTTCCAACAACCAGTTGTATGATGTAGCCGGACGCACTCAGAGCCCATACTATTCGCGTGTGGCTTTTGCGGCTACGCCATCTGTTAGCTACGCTGCCACAGGCACACCTTCATTTATCTTCAAGCCCGAACTTTATTATAACGCCAGTTCTAAAGTTCTCAACTTGATTAACGTGGATTTTGGTGATGGGCGTGGTTACGTCAATGTGACCTGGAATAACCCGATTGCTGCTGCTTACACCAGCACTGGTACTTATCAAATCAAAATTAAAGTCGTATTTACAGATAATTCTTTTGTCGAGTGCTTCACATTTTTTCAGGTGACACAACTGATGGCGCAATTTGCTTCGCAACAAGCAAGTAGCTGTTTAGCGAGCCAACAATTTCCATCCATAACGGGTGTTCACTCGGGCGGCACCGCCTATATAAGGTATAGTAGCTCCAATTCAGCTTGTATGATAGTCAAGCCATTGATAGTAGCAGAAGGTTATGATGTCTCCAGTGTAGCCCCTTTGCTTCAAAAGAACTACACTCTCAATGATTTCATAAATGATATTAACGTCAGTTTCATTTCCTCTGGAAATTTTCTCAACTCAATAGATATTGCAAACTATGACATAATTTTCCTTGATTACAATAACGGCACCGATGACATCATTCGCAATGCGGCCTTGCTTCAAGATGTTATCACATGGGTGAACCAGCAAAAAGCTTTAGCCGGTAGCACTCAAAAAAATGTGGTTATGGGTGTCAGCATGGGCGGGCTTGTTGCCCGCTACTGCCTTGCCAATATGACCAAGCAAGGCATTGATCCACAAACCCGGTTATTACTTACCCATGATAGTCCCCATCGCGGCGCAAATACTCCAATCGGCTTTCAGTTTCTCACCCGAGGGCTTAATGAAACGGTGATTGTACAAAATCTGAATACGCTTGACCTCATCCCGCAAATTTCACAGGCCAACACATTGTTGGATGCCCCCGCCACGAGTCAGATGCTTATTCTCCGCGCCACCACTTCCAGTACCTATTCAAACAACTCATTTTTAGATTCTAATTACAGGAATATGATCACTTTTCCATCGAATGGTCCACAACCGACCTATACTATTGAAGCAACCAGTTTAGGCTCAGAATGTGGTATGGGTTCGCTTTCCCCGGGAACACAATTGCTCCATGTTTCTGGTCACTTTTTCATATCTCGTATTCCTTGGATTTCGCGAAACAGTTTCAATACCGACATCGTTGTCAATGCTTTACCAGCGTACGGAGCTTCACAAACTTTGATGAGCCTCCACCTTTGGGTGAATTATAGAATACTTTATTATATAAGTATCATTGTCGACTTAACCAATAAGGCAGCTGGAACTCCACCCAATTCCTTACCATGGGATGGCGCTCCTGGTGGAACTCAAAATGTTGCGCAACAGGCAGGAAGCAGGATACCTTCTTCTAATTATCAATTTGGACCGTTTTTTAATCTTTCTTTGAACTCTACTTATGCGGGTGATTTTTGTTTCGTCCCAACGGTAAGCGCCCTGGATGTTACTACCATTAATACCGCGGCACTTGCCTCGAGTTATGTTGGTGGCACAAGCCCAACCAATCAGGCGAGGGTCGCCAATTTTATTGCGCAAGAAAGATTTGTAAATGGTTCTATTAATTATTATAATCAAGCACATCCACGCTTCACTCCAAGAAACGCGCAATGGATGTATAACGAAATGGAAAGCCCAACTGGCAATAATTTAAATTGTTCCTCAGATTGTCAAATAGACTACGGAGGAAATATTTCAGGTCCCTCAATTGTTTGCTCAGCTAATAGCACGTTCACTGTAAACAACCTCCCGACAAGTGTAACTTCTATCTCGTGGTCGAAGAGTTCTAACTTGAATTATTATTCCGGACAGAGCACAACAAATTATACAGTGAATTAAAACGCAACAGGTTCAGGTTATGTCTCTGTTACTCCAAGCGGTAGCTGCGGCCCTGGGAAAATGTTAACGAAGAATTTAACAGTGGGGACAGGCGCCCCTCCAACGTTTATAACAATAGGCCGTGATGATTGTTGGGATCAGCGATTCTCAACAGACTTTGCAGGAGGTGCGTCAGTATATGCCTGGACTATAATCAATGCCGCCAATCATAGTTCTACCTATTATCCTAACCACAATTATCAGTTAATTACCGGTCTAGGTGGCGGAAATTATAGCGTTGTCGTTGCTTCAGCCTGTCCAAGCGCTACGGCCCTTTCTCAGAACTTCACAGTTACATGTACTGGTGGCAGTCCTAGCGTTGCAGTCACCCCAAACCCTGCCAACAGCCAACTGATAATTTCTTCTACGAGTGAAAGTGCGACGGCCCCTCAAACGCAACTTCAGGTAACCTTAATTGATGAATCTGGATCTGTTGTGAGGTCTGCAGAGCTTACAGAAGGTCATAAGATAGAATTGAATTTGGTTGGCCTTAAGAAAGGTGCATACTTTTTGCATATCAAAAGGGAAAATGAAATTGACTCAAGGCATATTCTTATTGAGTAAGATATTACAATCGAAATCAACTGCATTATAAGCCGACCCTCAACCATAAAGCTATCCTATCCGAAACGCCTTTCATTTTTGAACCACTTTGACTATCTATGCAAACATGAAATGATAACCCTATGAAGAAGGTCATTGGAATTGTGGCCCTTTTGGCCCTGTTTTCTATTGCATCGGCATTCCGTCCGCCGTTCAAAACCTCCCTGACCCTAACGGTCCGGGATGAAATAGGCAACCTTGTAGAAGGTGCCTCCGTAAAACTTTTTGAGACAAAAGACGACTACCTGAAAGAGGTCAACGTGGCCGCTGAAACCACAACCGATGCCAAAGGCATTGCGAAATTCAAAGGCCTTAAACCGATAGCCTACTTCATCATCGTTCGCAAGGGAGATAAAGACAATGCCGGGGGCGGCGAGCAAGTCGGGAAGCTGGAGGAGGGTAAGTTCAATAAATCGACAGTGGTGATTCAGTAATCCACAAAAATCTTTTCCCGCAGATCTCGCAGATTCACGCAGAATGTATTGGCGCAAGCTGCGCCTGCCCACCGAACTGCGTCTGACGAAGCTGCCTCAGCGTAGTCAGAGCGCCTCGCGCAGGCTGGGGAAACACTTTCGAACCAATGATCGAAACACGGGAACCCTTATCCACTATGTCGCCTCACATTATTTGCTATACTGACTAAACCGTACACTCCCCTGCGTAAATCTGCGAGATCTGCGGGAAACAAATCCGAGATCTGCGGGAAACAAATCGAGATCTGCGGGAAACAAATCGATGATCAACCGGGAATCCCTTATCCACTCTTTACAATCTTACTCCACCCTATTCCCCGAAGAGGAAATTTTTAAATCCCGGTTTCTGGAATTGCTTGATCATCCCCGCAGTTTCCACCGCGACCACCTTCCCGGACATATCACCGGTTCGGCCTGGATTGTGAATGAGGATTTTTCCAAGGTGCTCCTGGTCCTTCATGCCAAGTTGGGTCGGTGGCTGCAGCCAGGGGGCCATGCCGACGGCGACGAGAATGTGCTGAAGGTTGCCTTGCGCGAGGCTAAGGAAGAAACAGGACTGAATAATTTTACCATTTTAAGCCCTTCTTTTTTTGACATCGACATTCACCCTATCCCCGCGCGCAAGGATTTTCCCGAGCATCTTCATTACGATATCCGGTTTCTTCTGCAAGCCTCCGAACAAGATGTGCTGACGATCAGCGACGAGTCGCGCGACCTGAAATGGTTTCCGATGAACGAACTCGCAGCGTTGACGGAAAATGCGCGGTCGATCATGAGGATGGTTGATAAAACAAGTAACCTGGAGTGATTTATAGGGTACCCTTGAGTCCTTAGTCGCTGGTCGTGAGTCCCTGGCCGGAGCAGCCAACATTTCTCTATTCTATTCACTCAGGTCCTGTTCAGTGCTTCAAGCCGACTGTTTTCAAGACGCTACTTTGCGCTGGTACTAAAAACGCCCTGCCTTCAGCATAAGGATGGCCGAGTATGGAATCGATCATTTGTTTAGAGATACACGGGCGAAAATGTATTCCGTCAAAATAGTTGTACTCGTTGTTCGTTATTTCGTTGACACCCGAAAAATCATAAATGCGATTCCCAAAGATAGTTCTCAGAATTTGCATGTCAGAGGAATCGAATTGCATTTGATCATACAATGGTGTGATCACGATATAGTAGTTCGTGCCATGTTTTTTGAAAAGTTCACGAATCTTCAAAAGAATATTCTCTTCGTTTACGGAAATCTGCTTTTTTTCTCTACGGGGTTGGTTGAAACCCGACCGTTCAAACAAAATACCCGTTCTTTTTAACGAATCAATTTTTCCCCGGTAGGCCTGATCCATTTCAGTATTTCCATAACCGTTCAAAATACGCTCTGAACAGATGTGCCGAGGATCGTTGGTTCTAAGATCCGACTCCCAATTCGGAAATACCAGCCCCGAAACCCTCATCCCCAGCAATATCTTCAACTTATCCATCGTGAATGAGGAAAAGAACATTTTATAGTGAGTAAAGTAATAATTGGCAGGGCTTTGATTCGTTAACAAATAATGCTCTGTAGCAGAAATTCTTCCATCGTCCTTGAATGTGACTCCATCCGTATCAAGATAAATCACAGCGTTGTCAATCTTGTAATTCAGCGAATCGAGCAATTTCAATTTTGCATAAATGCCCCCTATGTTTTCAAACCAACTTGCGTAGTGAAAGAAGCATGCATTTTTAATTTTCTTATTGAGGTAGCAGGCGTATAGATATGCACTCCTGCTGCTTCCGAAAATAAACGAGTTGTAAGGTAAAGGTGATTGAAGTAGTTTTTTTGTCGCGATATCCCCGAGGCCCTGGAAATTATATTTCCAGGAATAGTTTTTATGATAGCCAAAGTCTTCATAGACATCCCGGTTTATATATAAGAGAGTCGGAGGCAACGCTGTCATGAACAGAATGCCGAGGAAGACCACATTTTTTAAAATAAAGCGCTTCATTAAAATTGGAAATAAATAAACTCTTCAGCCCTTCCGGAATAATACACCGTCATAATAAGCAAGGCGTAATACATTGCATATCTCAATGGGCGTTTCCACTTGACTCCCAACGTTGCAATCGCATATTGCTCCCCACGGCCCAACCATTCAATAACGAAAAATAAGACAAGCAATACGATAATCTTGTCCTTCGGCATCACTTCCGGAGCTTTGAACAAAGCGTCAGAAAAAATCCCAGACAAATAGCTAAGTGCGTGCGAAATGTTCTTTGCTCTAAAAAATATCCACGCGACAACAGTTAAACAAAAGGTGAATAGCATGCTCAATGCTTCGCTCAGCGATGGGAAAACCTTACCCTTCGCTACGACATCACGATTATTTCTGTTTTTATTGGCTAGCAACAGCGGTAAGAAATAGATGGCATTTAATGCTCCCCAGGCAATAAAGGTCCAATTGGCGCCGTGCCAAAAGCCGCTGATGATGAATGTGATGAGGATGTTCCTTACCTTCATCCAGGTGCTTCCCTGACTTCCGCCCAGCGGGAAGTAAACATAATCACGAAACCACGTTGACAAAGAAATATGCCACCGCCTCCAAAATTCCGCCATGTCTCTTGAAAAATAGGGGAATGCGAAATTGCGCATTAAGTCAATCCCAAAAAGCCGGGACGTCCCAATAGCGATGTCAGAATAACCAGAAAAATCACAATAAATTTGAAACGCAAACAGGATTGCTCCAACAACAAGCGTGCTTCCCGCGTATTGATTCGAATTATTAAAAATCTGGTTGGCATATTCAGCGCAGTTATCCGCTATTACAATCTTCTTAAAAAGACCCCACAGCATTTGACGCATCCCGTCAACAGCTTTGTTGTAATCAAAGGACCTTCGTGTATAAAATTGAGGAAGCAATTCTGTTGCTCGACCGATAGGCCCAGCGACTAACTGTGGAAAGAAGCTCACAAAGGCAGCATAGGTGATGAAGTCCTTGGTTGGCTCAAGTTTTCTCTTGTAGACATCAATGGTGTAGCTCAGCGATTGAAACGTATAGAAGCTCAGACCAACGGGCAGAACTATGTGTAAACTCCTGGCGTGAATTTGAGCGCCGAAAAAGGAAAACGCAGTAACGAAGCTATCGAGGAAGAAATTGAAATACTTGAAGAACCCCAGGAACGCCAGATTTACCAGGATGCTTATCCAGATCAGAAACTTTCTTGCGTTTGGTTTTTCCGTTTTTGAAAATCGGACGCCAATAGTATAATCCAGAATGGTACTGAAGATGATGAGGGACAAAAATCTCCAATCCCACCATCCATAAAATACATAACTGGCCGCTACAACGAGAAAATTCTGAGTTCTTAAATTTTTAGCTGTAACAAACCAGTAGAGTACAAAAACAATGGGCAAGAATATCGCGAAGTCGATTGAATTAAAAAGCATTGCTCATTCAGATGTCAGCAAGGTAAATTTATTGTTTCGGAGCCTAAATTCAATGACGCCGATCGTCTAAATCAAGGACCTTTGTTTGCAAGTTGCCGCGCGATTCCGGACAATTACGTCCGGTATCGGTGAGATGAATAAATAAAAAACAGCGAAATCAGCTTGATTATCAAGAATTTAACGTGGCACTAATTTGGAGCTTGAAAAGGCATCCAAACCGAAAAATCATGCTTCAAAGTTACCTGAAAATCGCCTTCCGGAATTTGTTTCGCAGCAAAGTCTACTCCCTGATCAACATTTCCGGTCTTTCGCTGGGCATAGCGTGCTGCCTGTTGCTCGCGTTGTACGTGCAGGATGAACTAAGCTATGACCAACACCACCAGCGCCTGGAAGATTTGTATAGGATCGATACACAATTTGAATCGGATATAGTAGGGTTTGATAAGCTGGCGAGCATTTCACCCCCTATCGCCATGACGCTACGCGATGAGGTGCCTGAGATCGAGTCGGCGGTGCGGGTCCTCAATCCTCCGGGGGTAGCGCAAAACCTTATCAAATACGAGGACAAGGTGTTTTATGAAACAGAGGGTTACATCGCCGACTCCACCCTGTTTGATGTCCTTACTTACGAACTGAAAGAAGGAAATCCAAAGAAGGCATTGACTGACGCCAACACAGTCGTTATTTCAGAGACGATGGCCCATACCATTTTTGGAAATGAATCGGCCCTGGACAAAAGCATTTTTATCAGTCAGGGAAACCAGTCAGTTAATTATAAGATTACAGGCGTGTTCATAGAAGGTAAAAAGAGTTTTCTGAATGCCCACTTTTTTACGTCCATGATGAGTGAAGGCTGGGGGGCCTATATCCGCACCGATCCGGAAGCAGCGAAGGAATGGGCGGGCCAGAATTTTGTGCAGGCCTATGTTAAACTCGTGCCGGGTCAATCCAGGGCAGCCGTCGAAAAAAAGATCAATGACGTCCTGATCAAATACGGATCGGCCAACATGAAAGCTCTGGGGTTAAAGAAATCGCTATTCCTGGAACCGGTCAAGGGCATTTATTTAAAATCACAAATAGACAAGAGCCCCCGGATTACGTACCTCTACATCATTGTGTCCCTCGCCCTCTTTATACTCCTGCTCGCCTGTATCAACTTCATGAATCTCTCTACCGCAAAAGCGACGAAGCGGGCATCCGAAATCGGGATCCGGAAAGTAATGGGAGCATTTCGTAGCTCCCTGATCCGTCAGATCCTCGGCGAAGCGATGGTGATTGTGACAATCGCCATTTTGGTAAGTGTCATCCTTGTCCAGGTTGCTTTGCCGCTGTTCAATGAACTCTCCGGAAAATCCATATCCCTGAACCGGGATACCTTCGCGTATTTTTCAATAGCCTTACTCATCCTCACCATCGTTACCGGATTAGCAGCAGGGAGCTATCCTGCTTTTTATATGTCCTCATTCCAGCCTGTGGCCGTATTAAAGGGAAAATTCAATGTGAGCAGCGCTTCCGGCAGACTGCGTCAAACCCTCGTCATTTTCCAATTCATGATCGCCATCGTCCTGGCATGCGGTATGATTGTTATTTCAAGGCAACTCGTTTTCATACAGGAAAAAGACCTCGGATTTGATGCCCGTGCCAAAATTATTTTGCCCTTGCGAACACGGGATGCCAAGAACCAGTACGAGTCACTGAAAAAGGAGTTGCAGCAAAATAGTGCTGTTCAGGAAGTTTCCGGTACACAATACGTACCGGGTTCCCCCGTCTTCAATGACATGGCATTTTATACCGAAGGTGGCAGCATGGACAATGCCATCCTCAACAGGCGGAACACCGTGGATGCCGGCTATATGGAGTTACTGGGGATTAAGCTCATCGCCGGACGATCCTTTACCCCGAATCGTGAATCAGAGCGTGGTAAATTGATTGTCAACAAGATCTCAGCAAAAAAACTTGGCTTTGAACCGGACAAAATTATCGGGCGGTCGCTATTCTTTGACTGGCAAGGAAAGCAATACACCTTCCAGGTGATTGGTGTGATGGACGACTACAACCAAACCTCTCTTAAAGATGCCATTTTACCGTTGATGTTTGAAATGGCTGATCAACCCACCAACTACAATTTCCTGGTTGCACGGGTTTCCCCTTCGCGGTTCAAGGAAACGATTGC
>DATHFS010000086.1:0-5185 GCA_035317975.1 Cyclobacteriaceae bacterium
AGTTTTCAATATAAAAACGATCCAGTTTAACCCGATTTCTCATGTCCACCAGATCTCGTGTTTCCCCCCGATATCCCATACTCTGGGCCAAGCCGGTAATGCCTGGTTTAATATAATGGCGGCCCATGAACCGGGCAATGATTTTTCCGTATTCCTCATTGTGTTTAAGCATATGGGGACGTGGCCCGACGGTTGACATACTTCCCAGCAAGACGTTGAAAAATTGGGGAACTTCGTCCAGGCTCGTCTTCCGGAGAAATTGCCCGACACGCGTTATCCTCGAATCATTCCTGCTTGCCTGTTTCACGTGAGCCTCAGCGTTTACAAACATCGTCCTGAACTTCAGGCAATCAAAAGGTTGATTGTTCTTTCCATTGCGCCGTTGACGGAAAAGGATTGGCCCCGTTGAATCGAGTCTAATCGCCAACGCAATGATCGGATACATCCAGGACAAAAGCGTAACAATAACTACGGTTGAAAACAGAAAGTCGAAAAGTCGTTTAAACACCTGATTCTTTAGCTCATCCAGTGGTATGGTGGTAATATTAAATACGGGTATTTGATCATATTGCTCCAGTTCAAGGGATTTTTCCTGAAATGGGCGATAGTCGGTAACTAACTTTACCCGGATAAGGGCATCCAGGCCAAAGTCAATAAGTTGTTTAAGTTCATTGTTATCGATGTTGGGCAGACAACAATAAATTTCATGCACTTTCTTGTTGTTGCAAAACGCCTCAATTCGTTTTAACGGCAAACCTTCCGATTCATTTTCGAATAGTCCCAGAAAACGATATCTCAATTCAGGGTGAATAAGAAAATACTTTCGTACTTCTCTAGCCAGATCGCGTTGTCCTACGATAATTACATTTTTGGTGATGATGCTTTTCCCGGTGAACACATTAAACAAGTACAGTATTAAAAACTTCCACAGGAAAAATATGGGAACAAAGAGAAAATACATTACTCCAATTTGAAGAGGGGAATAATTTTTCTTAAAGAAGAAAATAAGCGAGGCCACGACGAGGAGGTGAATAAAAATAAAACTGGACTGGCTTTTTAGAATTTTAGAAATTCCCCAATTCCGGGAAAAATTATAAGGATTGGAAACAACGATTAGAAACAGCCAGGCCAGATTGCTGAAAATAAACAGGTAGATGCTGTTGATGCGCTGTTCCCCTTCGAGCTTTGCATGGAATGCGGAATAGGAATAGACGATAGAGAGGTTCAAAAAAATCAGGTCACCCACAAAAAACGCGGCCCTTAAAAGAACTGACATAGATTGTTTTTTTCGTGTACCTGAGCGGCAAAGATCGGCAAAAAATCACACATCCCTCAAAGGGAAGGCGGGTTTATGGCTAAGATAATACGTCACGAAAGACTGATGGAGCAAGGCAAAGAAAACGACCCCCTGATAGCGGCCCAGGAAAACTTCTGTCATACCATAAATAAAAAATGAAAAAAAAGTCAAGGTTCCCAGGATATTCTGGTTACGGACAGAAAGGTAAAGGGGCCTCCCTAGCATGATGATAAGAGCGAAAACGCCTACCAATCCATTCGTAAAGAAAATCTCAATAAACTGGTTGTGCGAGTTAAAGCCGGAATCAGCAAATTCATAAAGTTTGTGCGAAACATAGTATTCATATAATACTTTCTTGTAATCCCCCGTACCTACTCCAAAAATAATATCGGGAGTCGCGTTGAGCGCCGATTCCCACAGCACAAAGCGCTCCCAATAGTCATTCTTTTCCTTTAGATTGATTGTGTTAAAAGCAAACATCGAAACCATCATCACAATAACGATTGCAACCGTCAATGTCTGCCTTTTCGATTTCTCTTCCAGCAGGTACTTCAAAACAAAAAATGAAAAGATCAGGAGTATGCTGACAAACGCCGTTAATCCGCCCGTCAGCATGAGCATCAGGAAGAAAAACAAGAGAAACACAACAATAGCAGCCCGGGAGAAACTGGCTCTCTCATAGTACAAGAGGTAAAGTCCAAATGTCAAAACGGCAATCAGGTAATAGGCCAGGTAGGTAGGGTGCGAATCAATTATCTCTGTAAGATTATCAAAGAAGAAAGCTTCCACGCGGCCGGTTTGGAAATAGGTGTAGCCGGCATTGGAAAGGCAAATAAGGCATGCAACAAAAAGGCCTGAAGCAAATGCATACAAAATCTGATGAAGCCTAGTTTTGCTAAAATCCCCAAATTTATTGAACAGGATAGGAAGCACTAAAAGGCTAAGACTCGTTTCGATCACGCGATAGCCGGTAAGCAATTCTTCAGAATACAGCAAACCACCGCTAAGAACTAGTAAGTACAAAAGGAGATCCCATGAACGGCTTACAAATCGTGAAAAAAAGGTACCCGTGCTGGCTACAAAAAAAGATGTCACAAGGACAAGCACAAGCAATCGTATACTTAGAAATTGGGAAATAGGAATTGTAAAAACAAAAAGGAGGAGGAGGCAAAAAAACAATTCTGATTTAGGTGTTTTGAAAATACGACTTGTCATAGATCCCGAACTATAAAACCTCTTAATTTTTCCCAAGCTACACATGAATTCGCAAAAATAACCATTATTCGCCAATGCCTGGAGGATGACCTCGGTTAATTGAAAATGAGCTGCTCCCCATTTTGTATCTTACCGTTCGGAAATGAAACCACCTACTAAGAAAGTAGCCATTTTGCAGTCCAACTATATACCCTGGAAGGGCTACTTTGATATTATAGGAATGGTCGATGAGTTTATTATTTATGACGAAGTTCAGTACACGAAAAATGACTGGCGTAACAGAAACAAGATAAAGACTCCATTAGGCCTTCAATGGATAACCATCCCTGTGTATCAAAAAATTCTTCAGCAGAAAATCTCCGAAACGGAAATTAGCAATTATAAATGGGGCGTTAAGGGTTGGAATTCTATAAAAGCCAACTATACAAAAGCGCCTTATTTCAAGACTCACTCGCTTCCTTTTGAGGAGTTCTACCGCACGGCTAAAAGCACGAGACTAAGTGAGGTTAATGTTGCTCTCATTAAGCTCATTTGCGATCATCTGGGCATTCCCACGTTAATTACCAATTCTGCAGACTACGCATTAACGGGTGATCCAACAGAAAAATTAATAAACCTATGTAAGCAAGCAGGGGCAAGTTCCTATCTTTCGGGTCCGGCGGCAAAAACCTATCTCCGGGAGGATTTGTTCAAACAAGAAGGAATTGAAATAAAATGGATGGACTATGACGGGTATCCGGAGTATCCACAGCTCTATCCTCCATTTCAGCATGGCGTGAGCATTATTGATTTACTATTTAACACAGGGCCTGCCTCTCTCCGTTACATGAAATGCAGTAAACCATGAAATTGAGTATTGTCACTACCATGTATTATTCCGGTAATTATTTACTCGAATTCTACAACAGAATGATGTTGGTCCTACAGCAACTAAAAATGGGGTATGAATTTGTGTTCGTCGATGATGGATCACCTGATAATTCGCTGTTCACGGCATTGCAACTGCAAAATGGCGATTCAAACATCAAGATCATCGAGCTTTCCCGCAATTTTGGTCACCAGCGGGCCATTATGACTGGATTGCAGTACGCTACGGGTGATTATATTTTTTTAATTGATTGCGATCTCGAAGAAAATCCCGAGCTCCTGGGAGACTTTTGGCAGAGAATAACAGGTCAAAATAAAATAGACGTTGTGTACGGTGTGCAAATCAAAAGAAAGGGCGGATGGTTTGAACGCGCGAGTGGCCGGTTCTTTTACAAAATCCTGTCGGCCTTATCGCCCGTACACTACCCTGCCGATTCACTTACGGCAAGGATTATGTCCCGCCATTATGTTGACTCATTAATGAAGTTTCAGGAAAAGGAATTAGATCTATGGGGTATCTTCGCCCTGGCAGGCTTTAACCAACTCGCTGTGCCGGTAACGAAAGGCCATAAAGGAATATCGACTTATACCCTCAGAAAGAAAATGAAGCGCGCCCTGGAGATTATCACATCTTTTAGCCACCGGCCCCTGTACCTCACGTTCTTCCTAGGGATATTCTCATTTGGCATTGCAGTAATTAACATCTGCATTATTACCTATAAGAAAATAGTACTTAATGTGGAAGTGGAAGGATGGGCCAGCATTCTTGCCAGTATTTGGTTAATCGGTGGCTTGATCTTTCTGGTTTTGGGGATCTTTGGCATTTATCTTTCTAAAATGTTTCTGGAAATCAAAAACAGACCTCTAACCGTAATTAGAAATGTCTTTATCAAATGAACCGATTCAATCACACCCTAAGATAGTAGATTTTTATACGGAGCGGCTCAGGAATTTCGGCAGTTCCTCCGAAGGAGTTGGCTGGAAAGACGACCAGGCCCAATTTATCAGGTTCGCCCAATTAACAAAAGTGATTCAAAATAATCATGATTTCTCGATCAATGACCTGGGATGCGGGGTCGGCCGGTTCTATACCTATTTACGTTCAGAAGGGTTCCGCCTTCTTTCCTATCACGGATATGATATTTTAGACGAGATGATCCTGATGGCAGAAAGAAGCCTGATGCCCAATCCCGGAGTTGCGCTGACTAAGATTACATCGGCGGACGGTATGGCAGAGGCGGATTACACCGTTGCGAGTGGCGTTTTCAATGTTAAATATGAAGCTGAAGAATCAGCATGGCTGAACTATATCCTTTCCACAATCAAAGCCATGCATGAAAAGAGCAGGGTTGGATTTGCATTTAATCATCTCTCCAACTATTCTGACAAAGAATTCATGCAATCCTATCTCTACTACGCCGATCCATTATTCCTGTTTGATTATTGCAAAAGGAATTTCTCGAAGAATGTGGTACTGATACATGACTATGATTTGTATGATTTCACTATTATTGTACGAAAGGCCTAAAATCAAATAACGTAATTCCTCTTCAAACTAAAAAAACACCAACGAGTTGACAAGACCCATGATTGGATTTAACAGGCCTCACATCGGTGGGAAGGAGATTGAATACATTATTGAGGCCGTCCGAAGGGAAAAGATTTCTGGCAACGGATATTTTACCCGCCGCTGCCAGGACTTTCTTGAACAGCGATACGGGATTCGAAAAGTTCTGCTCACCACCTCTTGCACAGACGCTTTGGAAATGGCGGCCTTGCTGATCCGTACCGAGCCCGGTGATGAGA
>DATHFS010000087.1:0-3000 GCA_035317975.1 Cyclobacteriaceae bacterium
TCTCCCGCAGATCGCGCAGATTTACGCAGGGGCTGCGGCAGGTCTCCCGCAGATCGCGCAGATTTACGCAGGGGCTGCGGCGGGTCTCCCGCAGATCGCGCAGATTTACGCAGATTGTATTCGGTTAAAATCGGCGTGCTAAAGTTTGCGTCTGGAGATACTATTTCTGCCTGCACAAGCGCCTCAGAAGGCTTGCGCTTGCATCACGTCACCCCGGCCTACGCTGAGACAGCTTCGGCCTTCGCCGAAGTTTTGGCGTAGCCGGGGGTGACGTGTTACCTATGCATTAATAAAATTGTGGGCGAAATTTCACAACCAACCTTATCTGCGTAAATCTGCGCGATCTGCGGGAAACCCTTCCGTGATCTGCGGAATCCCTCACAGGAAGACCGTAGCGGGTAAGTGTACCTTATGCATTAATAAAATTGTGGCCGAAATTTCACAACCAACCTTAATCTGCGAAAATCTGCGCGATCTGCGGGAAACCCTTCCGTGATCTGCGGGAAACCCTTCCTTGATCTCCACGAATCCCTCACTGGAACACCGTCGCGGGTTTGTTCACCAGATTGGTGGGGTATTTTATCCTGAAATTTGTTGTTATGCTGAACCGGAGATGTCCTACGCGCTCCACGGTGGTGGGATAGTAGAATAATCGTGCTTCGATGGTATTGAAAATAAGATTTTCATTGCGCGCCCTCAGTCCCAGGGAAAATCCAGGAAAGAAATTACGTGTTCGCAATAACCCGGAGTTGCGTTTGATCAACGCCAGATCCACTCTCGTAATCGGCGCCACACGGAACCCTAACATTTTCCAAGGGGTAAAAACGGTGGTTTCCTGACTGACCGTAACGCGCTGAAGACCCACCAGGCTATCGGGCAGGAAACCGACAACCCCGTTGAGGTCGCGAATGTCAATTCCCCTTTTTACATTTTGATTGAAAATCGCGGCATATCCCGCCTGGAATTGATGACGAAGGATCATTCGTCTGATGCGATAAATTTTGCTGTATCGCGTAAAATTCAGCGAAAGAAATCCATCTTCCGGGCGCTTGCCCTTCCAAAACGAAGCCAATTTTACATTATAGGTTAAGATGGTCCCACTCGACAGGACGTTATTGTAATACAGTTCGCTTCCTGCATACGGCCGCTTGTTCCCCAGTTCCCTTTCCCAACCGGTTGTAAACGAGACCCGATAGCCATAGGGGATGTCTTCCGTTCGGCCGAACCCGACTACGTATTGGGTCTTATAAAAATCCTGCCGGAAAAAGGTAAGTTGGGTCAACAAGGAAACCCGGTCCCGGTAGGCAAAACGATCAAGTTCCGTTAAGTCGGTGTGAGTGGAGTTCAGGAAATGCTGTTGAAATGCACGCATCGCAATGAACTTGCGATTCCTGTTTTCCTTTAAGTTCTGGGGTAATTTTTTATAACCAAAAGAATACCCCAACCAATAATCCTGAAGGGTATACCGGTAGTTGGAAAAAGTACTATCGGGCTTTCTGTACACATTGATTGAAACATTATCGCTGAGCTCAAGGGCTCCTGCAAAACGGGTAAAAGGCTGATACAATGTTCTGCTCAATTTGAGGTAAACGGAACGTTCATTCTCATTTCCTATACTTACCCCCGTATTGAGGTTGGTGTATCCCACCGAGCCATCGATAAAACTTCCGTTAATGTTGGTCAGCATATAGAACCCTTCATAGCTGTACCGAGGTGTTCGATTGATGTCAAAGATTTGCCCGAACTGAACGCGTTGTCCGAACCCTCCAAAATTGTTGTCTTGAATGCTTAGTCTGTATTTTTTAGGGAAATCCGGACGGAATGATCCGCCGAGACTAAATACGTCGCGTGTGACGACCAATAAATCAACGGAGTCGGAGGTAGGTGAAACCGGCTTGACATAAATTCTAGCATCCATCACAAAGTCCAGGCTGCGAAGGTTACGCTCATTGTCTGCTACGCGGTAGGGATTGAGAGGCTTACCTTCCCGGACGAACAGGTTGTTGCGGATCACGAACTCCCGGGTATTCGTGTGTAGTTTATTGGCCGCATTGGCAACGAAACTTTTAAGATTGCGGGCTGTGTCCAGAACCGTTTTGTCAAACCCAATTTGTTGAATGCGGATCGTGCGGATGATCTTTCCTTCGTATTTTAAATAAGGATCTTCACTTTTTACGATGAAGGGCGATGGGTCGGCCTCGGGCTCCCGGGTAATCGTGCCGAGTAGTTTTTTGAACGTCTTGTTGGAATTGACCTTTTCCATCCATTTTGGATTGGAAACGGTATCCGGTTTTTGCTGGGCAAAACAGCCGATGCTAAAACCAAAATGGACGAAGAACAAAAGGCAAAATGCCTTTGGGATGGGAAGGAGCATGGTAGTGCATCGGATTGGGAATTTGTTTTGGTTACTGTGCCAGGTATCCTCCATCAATATCAAGCGTGGTTCCCGTCACAAATGAACTGTCATCCGAAGCGAGAAAAATAAATCCCTTCGCAACCTCTTCCGGTTTCCCCAATCGTTTCATGGGATGGAGATCAGTAATCTGTTGCTTTATTTTTTCACTGTCATTCTTTCCTCCTTTGGTCAGAAGCGGGGTATTCACGAACCCCGGACAAATGGCGTTCACACGTATTCCTTCATGCGCATACTCCAGCGCGGCCGTCCTGGTGAGACCGATGATGCCATGTTTCGCAGCCACATAACCTCCTGAACAAGCATACCCTGCTTTGCCATGGATCGACGACATATTGACGATTACTCCACTCTTCTGCGAAGACATTTGCATCAGTTCATGCTTCATGCAGTTGAAAATGCCGGTCAGGTTCACATGGATTACCGTATTCCACCCTTCTTCCGTCATATCGCCTATCCGGTTAGGCTCACCGGCAATCCCTGCATCATTGAGTGCTACATCGACAGAACCAAATGTTTTCACAGCCTGTGCAATGGCACGCCCTACTTGCTCCATCGACGCTACGTCGCACTCAACGAAAATGGCG
>DATHFS010000088.1:0-7697 GCA_035317975.1 Cyclobacteriaceae bacterium
ACAAGACACAGAGTACAGTTATGACTCTTCCTGTCCAAAGCGCACCTATGCCAGTTGTTTTTTTTGTTTGATGAACATTTGTCGTTTCCATAATTTTGTTGGCGGTTTTTTGATTATTTAATCAATAATCAAATCTATGGACAAAATGGCTTCTAAAAGAGTGTAAATACGACAATCTAAAGGGTCAAGTGCGACAATCGGTCGCCATGAATTTCCTCAGATACCGGGTAATCCAGTATTTGCTCAGATCTTCTTTTCAATCAGCCAGTGATGACCAAATGGATCAATCATGGTTCCTTGCCGGTATCCATATTCATAATCCTGAACGGGGCTTGATTCCTTACCACCCGCCGCTACCCCTCTCTTAACAAAGGCATGAGGATCCGGAACAAATATTCCTATGATGGAAGTAGTAGCCCTGACCGTTTCCGGGCTCAGCTCGCCTTTCGCCGGAACCTCCTCGTGCAAATGAAACAGGGTCCCTTCAATGGCCATTTCCGCCACGTGAACACTGCCATCCTGATTGCTCCACCTCCGTAGTTCGATCGCCCCGAATGCTTTTTCATAAAATTCCATTCCGGCCAACACATTTCTAAGGGTCAGATGCGGTGCAAATACAATCTGCTGATCGTCAGCCATAAACAGTTGGGGGTGGTTAGCGTTGAGCAGGCTAGGGCGTTGATTCTACTATAGGATAAAATGACCTGGGAAGTAAAAAGGGTGAGAGTGCCACAAGGAGGCTGGCACTTCTGTAAACAGAATTTATGTCATATTGACACCTCCTGATGCCCCGGTATTAGCCTCTTCACCGGTTCTTGGAGTGCGTGGTCTGCTCTCACCTTAAGGCGAATTTAATAATTTTTTAATTCCGGTTTAGGTGAGGTATGATTTTTTTGAAATCGTCCCTACCGACTGATTTTTCTGGAAGATTTTAAGGTCTTGAAACACATAGGCACATAGGTAACGTTAGGAAGGTTTTTTGCACATAATCTCCTTGGTTTATGAAGTAATGTGCGCAACTGAAACCAACCAGAAAAGGCACGTAGGAAATACAATTAATTGGAAAACAGCCTATGTGCCTATGTACCTATGTATCTATGTGTCCCTTGCACGTCCACTACTTCCAATCACTACCCCAAAATTATCCCCGTCCTTACCCGCGCAAGTGAAACAGTCCCCTTCTTTCCTGCGTTCTAAGGTGGTGTAAGATTATTAGTAATCCCTTAACCCTACTTCGTGATCAAGAATTATTTTACCATCGCCTGGCGCAACCTGGTCAGGAACCCTACCTTTTATTTCATAAACATCGTCGGCCTTTCAGTGGGCTTGACATGCTGCCTGCTCATCAGTGCTTACCTGTATTCAGAGGGTACGTATGACACGTACGCAGAAAAGGCCCAAACGATTTACCGTGTTGATCTGAAGGTGACCGGCAATGGTTCCGTTGTGCACTATCCTTCTGCGGATGTAGGGGTCGGGCCCGGAATGAAGAACACTTTTCCCGAAGTGGAAGCATTTACCCGTCTCTCCCCCAGTTGGCAACCCTATCTTCGCTACAAGGACATTACACTGAAAGAGGAACATCTCGCCATGGCAGATTCCAATTTCCTGCAAGTCTTTGATATCCCCCTCGTTGCAGGAGACGAGAAGAGCGCCCTGGTAGAACCGAACAGCATCGTGGTGACACGGGCTTTCGCACAGAAATATTTCGGGGAAGAAGATCCGATGGGGAAATCATTGACATTCGGCCAGCACGGTGAGTTTAAGGTGACAGGGCTGATCAACAACATACCGGAAAAGACGCATTTTCATTTTGACGCTTTTGCCAGCCTGTCGACCTGGCACCTCCAACGGGAGACCTGGAGTAACCTGGGAATGTACACTTATCTTGTCCTCAACAAGAACTCCAACCCGGACCAACTTCAGGCTAAGTTTCCGCTGTTGGTCGAAAAATACGTGGTACCCGAAGTGCAGCATGATATGGGTGTCAGTCTTGCCGAAGCACAAAAATCGGTTAACACCTTCATCTTCGCGTTGACTCCACTGAGGGACATTCATCTGTATTCGCACACCGCCATGGAGCTCGAACCGAACGGCGACATCACCTACATCTACATCTTTAGCGCGTTGGCCGTTTTCATCCTGCTGATCGCTTGTGTAAACTTTACCAATTTGTCCACCGCAAGCTCCCTGCGACGAGCACGGGAGGTAGGAATACGCAAAGTAATCGGATCGGCAAAAAATCAACTGATCTATCAATTTCTCACCGAATCTATTTTACTTTCCGCCGGAGCAACTGCCATTGCTTATGTTCTGGTCTACTTCCTGCTTCCCTATTTCAGTCACCTCACCGGCAAGCTGGCCGACTTTGGTTTTTTCCTGGAACCGGTAACCGTCATCGTTGTGATGGCCGGACTGGTCGTGGTGGGAATCGTCGCGGGCATTTATCCGGCCTTCTTTCTGTCTTCTTTCACTATCCTGAACACGCTCAAGGCAAATACGTCCCCTTCGACGGGTAAGCGCGACGGTCTGCGAAGTGGACTTGTCGTTTTTCAGTTTGCCGTTTCGACCTCACTTATCATCGCCACGCTCGTGGTTTATCAGCAACTCCACTTTATGCAGAACAAGAAACTGGGCTATGAGAAAGATCAGGTGCTTGTCTTCCGGGATACCTATATTCTCCGCAAAGACGAAACGCTCTTCAAAGATCAGTTGCTGAAAGACAGCCGCGTGCTCGCGGCGTCCGTGGCACGGCAGATTCCGGGGGAAAAAAATATGGATGGCACGCAGGCCTTTCCCAAAGACAGGAAGGAAAACGAGAACAATGCCGAAATCCACATCGATATTTCCCATGTCGACTACGATTACCTCGGCACACTCGGGATAACCCTGAAAAGGGGACGGAACCTGTCACCAGCATTTCCCTCCGACTCTTCCGCTGTAGTGATCAACGAAACGGCGGCAAAGGAATTAGGATGGGGGGCGGATAATGCGTTGGGCAAGACCCTTGTGACATCGGGGCAGAATGAATACCACGTGGTCGGCGTGGTGAATGACTTCAATTATGCCTCTGTCCGGGAAAAGATCGGGGCCATGGTGATGATGCTGGGGCGTAACAGCGGGTTAACGATCGTAAAGATCAATACACACGATATCCCGGGCTTTCTCGAAACCGCCAAAAAACAATGGACAGCATTCACTCCCGACATGCCCTTTAGCTATTGGTTTCTCGATGAGAAATTCTCTGCTCTGTATCGTTCTGAAGAGCGTACCGGTCAACTCTTCACTACGTTCGCCATTATTGCACTGGTTATTGCGGGCCTTGGTTTGTTCGGTTTGAGCGCCTATACGGCCGAACAGCGAACCCGTGAGATCGGGATCCGAAAAGTGCTGGGCGCTTCTTCCGGGACGATACTGGTGATGCTGTCGAAACAATTCATGATACTGGTCCTGGTTGCTTTTGTGATCGCTGTTCCGCTGGTAGCATGGGCAATGAATCAATGGCTGGAAGAGTTTGCTTATCGCATCACGATCAGCTGGGGGGTCTTTATCCTGGCGGGGGCCTCATCGTTTGCAATAGCATTTGTATCCATGGGGTTTCAAACCATCCGCGCTGCCATCGCCAATCCGATCCAAAGTCTGAAAGCGGAATAATCGGTAATTGAAAATAACTGGGAGATCGTTTAAGTTAGGTCAAAACCACCGATCACCAATCACCAATTCTCTCCTTCTTTCCCGACACTATGGCTCGGTGAATGGCATCGATGACCACCATGTCCTCCCACCCTTCCGTGCCGTTGACCATCGATTCTTTATTCTCCATGACGCAACGGGCGAAGTCATCGACCTGCAGCTTCTGCTGGAATACAGGCGTGAATTTAAACTCACCTTTTGTTGAGCTTCCTCTTACGCCATTGAATTGTGTGGCCGGGTTCAGTTCAATGAAACCATCGGTGCATCCGGCAAAGAGCCTGTCGATAAACGCAACCGGACCGGAGTAGGAATTACACAGGGTGCCGTCGGCCCACTCTAGTTGCCAGGTAAATGTCTCGGGGACTTCTTTAAAAATATCCTTTCGCCTCGTCGTGACCTGGGCCGTGGCAAATGCCGGCTCCGATCCCTTTACATGTCGGGCACTTTGTATCGGGTAGACGCCGAGGTTATACAGGGATCCGCCACCCATTGCTTTCTTTACTTTCCAGCTATCTGCCTCCGGGGCGAACGAATACCCCAGTGCCGCCTCGATATAATTGACGGACCCAAACGCTTCGCTTTGGCCCAGCCTTTTCGCTTCCGTAAAATTCGGATCATAGTGCATCCTGTATCCGATGGCTAATTTCCGGTTGGCTTTTTTTGCTGCCTGGATCATTTGCATCGCCTCGGCTGCATTCATGGCCATCGGCTTTTCGCAGATCACGTGCTTGCCCGCTTCCAGCGCCGTGATCGTATGCTCCGCATGCAGGCTGTTGGGGGTCACGACATAAACGATGTCGATGTCCTTATTGTCGGCGATGGTTTTAAAATTCTTATAGTCATAGGTGTTCTTTTCCGGAAAGCCATACTGTTTGGACCATTCTTTTGCTTTGGAAGGGGAACCGGAAACTACTCCGGCTAGGTAGCACAGGTCAGCCTCCTTCAGGGCTTTGCCCAGAATGACCGTGCTGTAATTGCCCAGCCCAACCAATGCCACACCGAGTTTTTTCCTTCCTTGAAGGAAATCCAATCCGAAGGAAGAAGCGGGCATCGTTATTCCAGCGATGGAAACAATAGCGGTACTCTTAAGGAATTGACGGCGGGAGGAGGACGATTCATTCATGGCTTCTAAATTTTGCTACAGGATAAATATAAATAATATAGAGGTCCAAACGGTATGAAATTTCCGTCGAAACTATTGCGCAAGCACTCACTTGCGCTTATATTGCAAGCACTTACCTGCTTACTATGAAAACCCGACGTGATGCATTTCAGGCCATAGCCGACCCTACCCGGAGAGCCATCATCACCCTGATTGCTTCCCAACCCCGTAACGTCAGCTCCATTGCCGAAAAGTTTGATGTCAGCCGGCAGGCTATCTCCCTTCAGGTTAATATCCTGGCCGATTGCGGCTTGATCGCCATTAAACAGCGCGGGAGAGAAAGGCTTTGCGAAGCACAATTGGACCAGTTGAGCGAAGTAGCGGCATGGGTGGATCAATACCGCCGGCATTGGGAAAATAAATTAGACGCGTTGGAAACCTATTTGGAAAAACTCAAAAAAGGCAACTATGGAAAACAAAAAAAGTAGCACGCACGACCGGGAAATCGTCATCTCCAGAAAGCTGAATGCCCCGGTGGAATTAGTTTGGGAAGTTTGGACCAAGCCGGAACACATAGCGAACTGGTGGGGCCCGGATGGATTTACCAACACCATCCATACGATGGATGTGGTCCCCGGCGGGGAATGGAACCTGGTGATGCACGGCCCGGACGGAACGGACTATAAGAACAGAAGCGTATTCAAAGAAGTAATTCCCTTCAAAAAGATAGTGTATGAGCACCGCTCCGCCCCTCGATTCGTTGCCACCATTGATTTTGAAGATCAGGGCGACCAAACGTTTATTCGATGGCATATGCTTTTTGAAACCGCCGAACAGTTTATCCAGGTGGTAAAAACATTTAAAGCAGATGAAGGGTTAAAGCAAAATGTGGAGAAACTCACTGTTTACCTGGCCGGATTGAAAACCCCTTTAACGACCAAGAGTCGTTCGTTTAATCAATAGCGCTATGAAACATCTTATCATGTTGTTATTCTTAACCGTCACGATCATGAGTACCGCACTCGCTCAAACCGGAAAATACGCGACCGTCAACGGTTTGCATATGTATTACGAAATACACGGAGACGGCAAACCGTTAGTCTTGATCCATGGCGCCGCTTCCACCATACAAACCACCTTTGGCAGACTCCTCCCCGCGTTGGCAAAGACACATAGAATAATTGCTGTGGAATTGCAGGCCCATGGGCATAGCGATAACCGCGACGGCAGGCTGATCACGTTTGAACAGGATGCCGATGATGTGGCCGCCTTGCTACAACAATTGCGCATTGATCATGCCGACGTGTTTGGCTTTAGCAATGGAGGCACGACGGCACTGCAACTCGCTATCCGTCACCCTGAATTGGTGAATAAACTCATTATCGCCTCCTCCATGTATAAAAGGGCCGGCGTGGCACCTGAATTCTGGCAGGGCATGGAAAAGGGAAGTTTCAAAGACATGCCCGATGAATACAAGAAAGAGTTCCTATCCATCCATCCCAGTCAGGAGGCGCTCCATATCATGTTCAACCAATGTGCCGCAAGGATGCAACATTTTACCGACATACCCGATGAGGTGATCAGTGCCATACAGGCACCCGCCCTGATCATTATTGGCGATAAAGATGTCCCTTTGCCGGAACATGCTGTTGAAATGTACCGCCGTATGCCTCACACACGGCTGGCTATATTCCCCGGCGGGCATGGCACGTATATGGGCGAACTCACTACATTAAAAGAAGCACATACCCCGCCTATAGCCTTGCCAGTAATAGAGGACTTCTTGAATTTGTAGAAAGCTCAAAACGTGATCGGGTGTCTGTTGGTTACATCAGGCGAAGTGATGAATAATAAATACAGAATCTATTTCTGTACTCTTACATATTTTTCAATATTCATTCTATTCACCTTCGTAGCTTCAATTGTTTCCATCCCGGTTTGCGTTAGCGTATCGTTTCGAATCGCTACCGTAAACAGGAAGGTATTGCCCTCCCACGTCCGGTCACTGCAGTAGTCCAAATATTCGGTGTATTGATCTCCCTTCAGTTCATACCGTCCTCCCCCGGCTGAAAACATAGCCGTAGAGTCTGTCCCATTGTTCCCGTCGTGATTTAAAAAAGCAAAATGCGTTTTGTTAATTATTTTAATCATTCTATTTTTTGAAGTGTAATCGGTAAATACACTATCTTCTTTTTCAATTATGGTCCCTGAAATCAATTGCCAGGTTCCTGCCAGGTCAAGCACTTTCGTGGGTTTAGCATCATTACATGACAGCACGATGGTCAGAATACAGACGGCGCTCAGACTAAATTTCATAAGTATTAATTATTTTGAGGTTGAATCTTGCACATTGACCCATTGAAAATTGGCCATTAATTTTGAAGCATATTCTCCTTACAAAGTCTCTGCAACTCGATAAACGGTGCTATCCTTCCCGCTCGAACTCGCGCATCTCCTTCGAGAGACAATGCTGGACGCGTATTTTCATGAAAAATATTGACAAGATTGCAGTGATAAACATAAAGTCATAAACAGCAACATTTTGTGATTTCTGAAAGAATGAATTAAATACCTCTAAGACGGTGAGGCCGATCCGTTCGTCCGATGGGTTTTCACTTGGATCCCCGGTTAACACATCAATGTTGAACATGAAGATTTGAGACCCAATCCCAGGATAATCTGCAAACATCGAACTATAATCCAGGAAGTAAACAGTATACCGAATTCCCTGATCAGTAACGAACTCAAAAGAGTATTCGTCATGCTCCTTTAATGGGTACGGGCTTAACAAAAGGAAATTTATCCTTCAGGTCTGATATTTTTCCGCCATTTTTGATATGCTCGCGAATCGCTTTTTTATCATCAAGCATTTTCTTAAAAATCGCAGCCCCCTTGGAATTGG
>DATHFS010000089.1:0-5521 GCA_035317975.1 Cyclobacteriaceae bacterium
CGAGATCTGCGGGAGACTCTTCTCACATTTTCCATCTCTCCTTCCACATTTGGAAAATAAGAAGGTGCCATAATTTCTGGATGTTTTCAGAATGACCTGCCAGATAACGGTCCCGTAGTGCAATCACTTCACGGTAGTTGAGAATGCCATCTTTTTTAAGCAGGTCCTCATCCAGGAAGTGCATGATCAACTCTTTTAATTCATTCCTGAACCACCCCATGATGGGCACAAGAAATCCCATCTTGGGTCTATCCATGATCGCAGGAGGAACATACTTATGCACGATGTCTTTCAATATTATTTTTGTTTTCCCCTTGTTCAGTTTGTAATGCGATGGAAGCCGCGCAGCAAATTCGATAATGCGGTGATCGAGAAGCGGTTCCCTTCCTTCCAGGGAAACGGACATCGTGGCACGGTCCACTTTGGTCAGGTTATTATCAACCAGAAACGTCCGCCAATCAATGGCCAGCATTCGATTGATGTCGTCGTTGGTACCATTCAGTTCACCATTGATATCGAAATCGGTTTTTACATCTTCAAAAGGGAATGGCAGCCGTTCCCGTAATTCAGGAATCGTGTTGAATTGGGAAATGATTTTCATCGCATGAACAGGATCGTGCTTTTCCAAAATCAGCTGAACCTTCTTAAAGCGCGTCGTGAAATTAAAGGCATGGCGTGTAAAGGGAATGTGCTCCGGGTTGATGAGGCCCATTCCTTTGCCGACGAATTGCTGAAGCCACACCGGCAATTTGCGTGTGTAGTCCAGGGACATCTGAAATTTAGGATAGCCGGCGAAGATCTCATCGCCACCGTCGGCGGACAATGCCACCTTTACTTTTTTTACAGCAACCTGACTGACCAGGGTAGTGGGGATGGTCGAATTGTCACCGTGCGGCTCATCGTATAAATCGGGTAGCGTAGGAATAATATCAAATGCTTCCTTGTGGGTGCAATAATATTCCGTGTGATCCGTACCCAGGTGGTCGGCCACCTTTCTGGCATGCGGAGCCTCGTTGTACTTCGGTTCATCAAAACCAATGGTAAACGTCTTCAATTTTTCAGTTCTCCCGGATTGAAGGAGGGCAGCGACAACGGTGCTGTCGTATCCGCCGCTGAGAAAAACGCCTACCGGCACATCCGATACCATCCGGTACTCGCAGGCCGATTTCAACAAGGGCTCAAGCTCATCCCGGGCCTCCTCATAGGAAAGGGAGAGTTTTGGCTTGTTATAGTGATCCAGCACATTCCAATAGCACGTGGTCTGGATGGATTTGCGTTGAATATCCAGTTCAAGGAAGTGACCTGGGCGCAATTTATAAGTGTTCTTGAAAATTGAATACGGCGCCGGAATGTAGCTGTACTCAAAATAGAGCGCAATGCTATTGAAGTCCATCTCTTTATCAAAGAGCGGACTTTGATGAAAAGATTTTAATTCCGAGCCAAAAAGCAAAACATCATTTTTCCAGTAATAGTAAAGCGGCTTCACACCGGCACGGTCCCGGACCAAAAAAAGTTTTTGTTTGGCGTGATCCAGCAGTGCAAAAGAAAACATCCCGATAAAATCATCGACGCAGGCGATGCCGTTGGCCTCGAAGGATTTAATGATGACTTCGGTATCCGAATTAGATACAAACGAATACCCCCGCTTGATCAGTTTCTCCCGGATTTCTTTGAAATTATAGATCTCTCCATTGAACACCAGCGACAACCCGTTGAAGTGATAGGGCTGATGACCAAGTGGAGAAAGTTCCAGGATAGCAAGCCTTCGCATGCCCAGGCCGACAACAGCCTGTGGAAACTCATGCAGGTACTGACCCTCGTCGTCGGGCCCCCGGTAAGCAATGACATCCGTCATGGCCTGCAGTACAGTGGCGTTGTTCTTTTTAGAGAAATCAGAAAAACCCGCTATTCCACACATCAACAAGTAAGTAAAATTGGAAAGCAAAGTAGGTAAAAAATTTTGTCGTCCACGCGTGAACTCGATTACTTGTATTGAAAATGCTCATTCTATGGGTGGCACGTTTTTTTTAGTAAGAATTTAATCCTGTTTTCATGGCAAAAACTTCTGTCTTAATCCCCGATGGTGAAAGTACATTAACGATGCACGTCGTTCATTGTCTGTCGATGGATAAGGATATTGAAATTCACGTGTTGTCAAAAGACCCGAATGCCCGGATCCGCCACTCCCGGTTCATCCGTTCATTTCATTCCTATGAGGAGAAATGGACAGGAGGACCAGCGGTCCTGCCCGCTTCGGGGAAAGCCGATAAGGTCATGGAGGAACTGATTCGATTTCATCATTATGACCTCCTGAACAAGGATGAAATTATTGCGGAAATGATCAGGGTTGTACAGAAAACAAAAGCAGAGATCGTCTTTCCCGTAGATGAACATATCATAAAAATAATTGCATCGGATAAGGATGCCATCAGAAAAGTTGCGTTGCTGGCCCCCCTGCCGGACCTGAATACGTTTACGATGGCCATTGATAAAGGGAGATTGGCTGAGTTCCTGAAAGGAAGCGATGTCCCGCATCCCACGACAGTCCGGTATGCGAAGGGGATCTCCGACAACGCTATTCAGGGGCTTCCCTTCCCGGTCATCATCAAGCCCATCGACCAGGGCAATGCCCTTGGGATTTATACTTTTCAAAGTCCGGCCGAATTGCTTACGTTTTTTGAAAGCCAGGAAGTACACCACGAATACATCGTACAACCCTTTATTGACGGGTACGATATCGACTGCAGTTGTTTATGTTCCGAAGGCCGTATTCTGTCCTACACCATTCAACGGGGAATCCTCTCATCAAAGAACCGGTTTGCCGCTGCCGTTGGAATTGAATTTCAACACAATGAGAAGGTCCTCGCCGTGGTGGAAAGGCTGATGAAACTTCTCCGCTGGTCCGGTGTTGCCCATATCGACTTGCGGTACGATCGGCAGGCAGATGAAATAAAAGTGATTGAAATTAATGCCCGCTACTGGGGCAGCTTACTGGGTTCACTCCATGCCGGGATCAATTTTCCGCTCCTCGCCGTAAAGACCGCAAAAGGCGAAGCCTTCGAACAAAAGGAGTATACCCTCAACCGCTATTTCATGGGAAAATCTCCGCTGAAAAAACTTTGGCAGACAGCCTGGGGCCCGGCGAAAGAACGCGTCCGCCTGCGCGACACGAGCCTGTATTATACCTTGAGGGATCCTTTGCCGGTCCTCTTTGAGATCATGGCACGAATTAGGGGTTGAAGTGCTGAGGTGTTGAAGTGTTTAAGTAGTGATTCCAAGGTGTTTAGGATGGTCCGTCGGAAATGTGTTTAAGTGCTTAAGTGTTTAAGTGTTGAAGTAGTGCCCCAATGTGTTTAGGTTTACTCCCCAACACCTTGGCACCACCACTTAAACACATTAACACTTAAACACTACTCCTCGGGAGCCAACCCCAACGTCTTGGGATCACTACATCAACACTTAAACACATTAACACTTCAACACTATTCGTTACCACACATTAACACCTTGGGAGCCCACCCCAACACATTAACACCTCAACACACATTCCACCATATTCCCGAAAGGAAAGACTTCATAAGTTGCGGCTTCCCCTTCACGAGGTAAGTGACGAGAGCTTTGGGTGTGGAGAGGAAGATAAAGAACAGCAGTCCGAGGAGGAAGGGGAGGCCGGAGAAATTCCGTCTCATGAAAAGAAGGCGGTTGCGGGTCAGGTAGTAGACTTTCAGGGGGCTTTCACCTCCGCCGGTACTAATCGATTCTTTATGAAGGATATGGGATTCACCGATATAGTACATCGAGTAGCCCAATCGTTTTACCTGCTCGCACCAGTCATGCTCTTCATAATACAAAAAATAGAGTTCCGGCATCGGCCCTACGAGGTCGGCAACTTTTTTTGGAATGATCAAAGCAGCGCCGTGACCCAGGTCCGTCTTATAATTGCGATCGTATTGTCCCGTATCTTTTTCCAGGAGGCCAAGTCGTTTGCCGCGGCCGGTTAAAGGACTGATCGAACGGGCTCCTGCATATTGCACGGTAACCTTGTCCGCATAGAGTACCTTCGGAGAGGCCATGCCTGCATCAGCATGTGTCTCCATAAAGTGAATGATGGGCTCCAGGAGATCCGGTGGCAAAATGGTATCGTTGTTGAGCAGAAAAAAATACTCGCCATGCGCTTCCTTCAGCCCAGCGTTGTTGCCCCCGGCGAATCCAAGATTTTGGGTGTTTTGGATAAAATGGACGTGGGGAAAGTTGCGTTTTACTTCTTCCGATGGCTTTTCGTTCGGAGAGTTATTATCGACTACTATAATTTCGACATTAGGATAGGTCAATGCTTTTGCCGACTCGAGGAATTCAACCGTGTCGGATAAGTGATCGTACTGGACGGTGATAAGAGAAACAAGGGGAAAATGGGGTTGCATCCGGAAAAAGGATCAAGGGGCTACCGAAGGTTTTATAACACCATGAGGAGTATGAATAAATTTCTTATTGGCGCCTTTGAGTCTGAATAACAGCAGGATCATTCTGAAGAAAATCAACGGCAACTCCACCACGGCGGCCGCGAGTTTTGAACTATACAATTCCCGGGGAATGGCCAGCAGCATAGCAAAGATTTGCAGGGAAAAAAGGACAAGCCAAATCGTATAATTGAAAAACAGATAGGTTCTGACAAAGAAAAGGCCTGCGGTAAGAAGGGTCAGCAAGCCAATATTGATGAGCCTGGGAAGTTGTATGTTTCTCAACACGGCGCTGTTGAAAAAAGTGAAGTCTCCTTTTCCCAAAGCAACTACCCCCGGGAAAAAATATTTTCTCAGGTAGAAATACTGGCTGTAGATCCACCGTTTGCGTTGGTTCTGGAAGGTACTGGTTTGCGATACTTTTTCGTCGAATACCACAGCGTCCTTGTGGTAGTGCACGCGAATACCGTCTTGCAACAAAAGAATTTCGAGCTCGCGGTCAAATCCGCCGATGGAACTCATGGAACTCAGTTTTTTCCGGAGGACGGAATAATCGAAAGCGATCCCCGATCCATTGATCGAAGCCGAAAGGCCCAGGCTGGCCGTCCCCTGGCGGTAGATGTAATTGTTGATCCCTTCGCTGACGCCATCGAGCAACGCCAACGAATTGTTCTGATTTTTTGGCTTGCGCTGACCTTGTACCACCCGCACGGACGGGGAAACAATGCTGTTTATTTTTGTCAGGAAGTCGCTCGCCATGACGTTGTCCGCATCGAGTATGACGACATAATCCATATCGTCGCCAAGGGAGTCCAGCGCCGCATTCAATGATTTTACTTTTGTGCTGCTTTCGAAATGAACTTCAACAACGTCAATCGGAAGTTGCCGCAAGGCGGCCAGGGTAGAAGGTTGGAGCGAGTCGGCGATGACGGCGACTTTATAGTGCGTGGCGGGATAGGATTGTTCAAGCGCCTTTTTTGCCGAATCCAGTATCACGGAATCCTCTTTGTAAGATGGGAGGAGGACGCGAAACGTGCTATAGCTTCCGGCCGAAGGATGTCTGG
>DATHFS010000090.1:0-2265 GCA_035317975.1 Cyclobacteriaceae bacterium
GATTCCTCCCGATCCTTCGTAAGAAATGGATGCCGGGGTTAGGTTCACAAATGTGCGCGCCGCAGTGGCTTTATAGTTTATACTGGTTAAGGGAGAAGCCCCCAGTCCGATTCCCAGTTTCGAACTGGGTTTAAACAAAAAGTTGATGCTATTGAGACCCCCGGAACGGGAAGAAGATGATGCATCGATGGATTGGTGCTTTGTCGACTCATAGTAGGCACCCAACTCAAACAAGGCGGTGAATGGTTTGACAATGGCATTGTATGCAGCCGGATTGATGGCGCTGATGTTGTAATCATCCCGGATACCTACACCCGTATAGCCCAGGGCGCGATTATAGGCGGAAGACCTTACTTGCAGCGGGCCAATCCCAAAATAAGAGTATACAGAGCCATTGACATTTTGTGCACTCGCTCCGGCAACGGATAAAATAGAAAAAAAGAGAACCCCAAGCATGCGCCAAAAGAGGTTGTTCCCCAACCTTTTAACGAATGACCTGGACTGATGTAAACTGGAAAATATATAGATGTACCCGGACAATGCCATGCTCCTTCCAACGTTTTACCGGTAAATTCACCCGCAACAATCAATTTGGGGTTTGATTTACCTTTCCGCGGGCAAATTGTGCTTTTTGTTCCTAAAATCTCTACTTTTGCGGATTAATTTTTTAAGCCCGTCAATCTTGCTTCGTGTTTATAGTGTGTTGGAATTTATGCGCGGAAAAACAATAATCTTCTTCCTTCTTTTACTGGCAGGATTGAGCGAATGCACGACCAGTGTTTCCGAAATCGGAGCGGGTTTTTTTGCTAACACCAACACGTTTGACATCTCCTACCTGGACTCAATGACCCTGAAAGTTTCAACGGTGTTGAAAGACAGCATGGTCACCTCCAACACCAAGCGTCTCCTGGTAGGCTATCATCAGGATGAAAAACTTGGGACCATAACGTCACAAGCCATTTTTCAGGTGGGCATTTCCGGTCCCGTTGTTCTTGACGAAAGCACGACAGAATATGTAGGCCTTCGATTGAGTCTGAAGAAGGACGGTTATTCATTCTATGACACGACCAGGTCGCAAACCATTTCAGTTTACCAGCTTACCAAAGGACTTGTTGCCTATACCGGTTTCTATTTTAACACCAGTAAATTCAGCGTCGACCGCAGTGCACCCCCGCTGGGCTCACTTACTTTTTTACCTCGTCCTAAACATACCGGCGACAGCCTTGAAATTGCCTTGTCGGATGATTTGGGTCGCCAATTGATGACCATGGCTCAAACCAGCGATCCTCGTCTTCTCACCAATCTTGACTTTGTGCGATTTTTCAAAGGCCTGGCCCTCATTCCCGATACCGTAAACAGTCGTGCCGTCATCGGCTTTCAATCCTCCGGTGCATCCAAGCCATCAGAAATGCGATTGTATTACAAGGACCGGTCCACCACACCGGTCTCAGTGAAACATGTTAGTTTTACGATTGGGGGCAACCCCTATTTCAGTCATGTCCATTCCTTTAGAAATGCAACCCCGCTCAATACCCTTAAGAAGGCCAATGAAATGGTGAGTTCGTTCGCAACCGATCATGAAGGTTACTTTCAATGTGGCACAGGCCTGGCCATGCGGGTCGAGATGCCTTACCTGAATACCCTGCGCTTTAACGACCAGAGTTTCTTAAGTACCCGGTCCGTGCTGGAATTCAGGCCGATAAGAACGTCCTATATTACCGATCCGTTGCCGCCTGTACTAGTGATGTATATTGTAGACGGACAGAATAATCTTTTATCAGGAACCCCTTTTACAGTCCGGCTGATTAGAGATGTTGAATACGGGCGCAATACGGTTTATCAGGTCGATGTTACCTCATTTGTTAATTCCCAAATCCCGAATATTATAAATTCACAGTTCGCATTGCTAATTTTGCTGGATGATTCGCAATACCGGTCTACCGTAAACCGTCTCTATCTGGGCGATCAACGGAACCAGTATGGCATGAAGCTCAATCTTTATTATCTTACTTTACCTACTCAACCGAATTAAACTTTTGGAAGCATGAAAATCATACGTTGTATTGCAGGACTAGTGTGTCTGGGCTCTTTGTTTATGTTCCCGTCGTGTAATAAGTCCACGGTCCCGGTCCCGCTCGGCAACTGGGTGCATACCGCGGACTATCAGGGTGTGCCGTCATCCGGGGCTTTCTGTTTCACCATTGGAGACATATCCTATGTAGGGCTGGGCTATTATGGAGGCCTCGCAAATGGAGTCCTGCTCCA
>DATHFS010000091.1:0-2057 GCA_035317975.1 Cyclobacteriaceae bacterium
ACGATGTCGGTGAGTTCTTCAATAATAAAGGAGCCTTGAAGCGGATTTTCATTCTTTGCCAGGCCTAACTCTTTGTTGATGATGAGTTGAATGGCCATCGCCCTTCTAACCGATTCTTCGGTGGGCGTAGTGATAGCCTCATCATAGGCATTGGTGTGAAGCGAATTACAGTTATCGTAGATAGCGTACAAAGCCTGAAGCGTGGTCCGGATATCATTGAAATCAATTTCCTGCGCATGCAGTGAACGGCCAGATGTCTGAATGTGGTACTTCAGCATTTGGGAACGGGCATTGGCGCCGTATTTATGTTTCAGCGCTTTGGCCCAGATCCTTCTGGCCACCCGGCCAATGACGGCATACTCAGGATCAATCCCATTAGAGAAGAAGAAGGATAGGTTCGGCGCAAACTCATTGATGTCCATGCCCCGGCTCAAATAGTATTCGATGTAGGTAAAGCCGTTGGCCAACGTGAAAGCCAACTGGGTGATCGGATTGGCACCCGCTTCGGCAATATGGTATCCCGAGATGGATACGGAATAAAAGTTCCGGACGTTGCAATCAATAAAGTGCTGTTGCACATCCCCCATGAGTCGCAATGCAAATTCCGTTGAGAAAATGCAGGTGTTCTGTGCCTGGTCTTCCTTCAAGATGTCGGCCTGAACGGTGCCGCGCACCTGAGCCAGGGTTTCTGCCTTAATTTTTTCATACACGTCTTCGGGCAAGACCTGATCACCGGTGACGCCCAGCAACAGCAAACCCAGCCCGTTATTTCCTTTTGGCAGCGGCCCCTGGTAGGCAGGTTTGTCCCGTTCTTTGCCTTTATACAGTGTTTCAATTTTTTTCTTCACCTCGTCTTCCAGCCTGTTCTTTTTGATGTAGAGTTCACATTGCTGGTCGATGGCCGCGTTCATGAAATACGCCAGGAGCATGGGTGCCGGACCATTGATGGTCATGGAAACCGACGTCTTCGGATCAGCCAGATTGAAACCACTGTATAATTTTTTGGCGTCATCAAGACAGCAAATGGAAACACCGGAGTTGCCAATCTTGCCATAAATATCCGGGCGGTAGTCGGGGTCATTGCCATACAGGGTCACCGAATCAAAGGCCGTAGAAAGCCGCTTGGCCTGCGTAGTAAAGCTCACGTAATGAAAGCGCCGGTTGGTGCGCTCCGGTCCGCCTTCGCCGGCAAACATCCTCGTAGGGTCTTCCCCTTCGCGCTTAAAAGGATAGATGCCGGACGTGTACGGAAATTCCCCCGGTACGTTTTCCTGCAAATTCCATTTCAGTAAATCGCCCCACGCCTCGGATTTGGGAAGGGCTACTTTCGGAACCATTGTATGCGACAACGACTCGGTGTGGGTTTGAATGGCGATTTCCTTCTCGCGCACCTTGAACTTGAAAACAGGTTCACGGTATTGCTGAACCTTTTGAGGCCACTCTTCGATTAATTTTCTGTTTTTCGGGTCGAGGTGGAGGCGCACTTTTTGGAGTTCCTCTTTCAATCCTGCCGTCAACGGAGACGAGCCGTCATTGAGATGGTCCAGGGTCTTCTGCAGGGCAAACAATTTTTGCGCGACTTCCGCTTGTTCGTTTACCCATTGATCGTATTTTCTGTTGCTTTCCGAAACTTCGCTGAGATACCGTGTTCGATGCGGAGGGATCACATATATTTTTTCCGACATCTCGCGCGAGATCTGGAACGTTGATTTTAAGTCAGCCCCTGTCTTCCCGACGATTTTGGCCATGAGGTTGACGTACAATTGATTGGTCCCCGGATCGTTGAATTGGGAGGCAATCGTTCCAAACACGGGCATGCTTTCGGGGTTCTCTTTCCACAGATTGTGATTGCGCTGATATTGTTTCTTCACGTCCCGCAAGGCATCGAGGGCACCTCGTTTATCGAATTTGTTTAACGCAATGATGTCGGCAAAGTCGAGCATATCAATTTTTTCGAGCTGCGTGGCAGCACCGTACTCTGGCGTCATGACGTACAACGATACATCGCAGTGGTCCAGAATTTCGGTGTCGCTTTGTCCGATCCCGGACGTCTCAAG
>DATHFS010000092.1:0-4751 GCA_035317975.1 Cyclobacteriaceae bacterium
AACCTTCCACGATCACCTCTAACAGTGTAGCCGATGCATTGAAGCAGATTCCGGCAGACCTGATCAAGAATGTGGAGGTGATTACATCACCTTCGTCCAAATATGATGCGGAGGGCTCTGCCGGCATCATCAACATCGTATTGAAAAAGAACACGCTGGAAGGTGTCTTTCTGAATGCGGATGGAAGTGTTGGGAACAGAGGATCGAATGTCGGTCTCCAAAGTAGTTACCGGAAAGGTAAAATGGGGTTTTCCCTGGCCGGCTTCAATCGCAATACCTATAATGGCATCGGAAAATTTTCCAATCAGCAAACGACCCGGCAGAATGGAGATACCGTTCTGAATATTCAACGTGCCAATACCTATACCAGTGGGGTGACCAACCAATTTACTTTGGGTTGGGATTATGATATCAACAAAATGAATTCGCTGTCCGCTTCTGCCCGGTACGGCCAACGGAATCAGACCTCCTATCAGGATCAATTATTCACAGAGACGTACCCGCTCACCGGTCCCCCTTCCTTTCGCCTGCAAAAGGTAAAAAATACTACCGTAAGCGACAATGTGGATGCGAGCCTAAACTATACAAAGACATTTATAAAAAAAGACCGGGAATTTAATTTCATGGCAATCTATAGCCGAAACAATCCGACCACCGGTTTTGTCACGGATTCTCTTTCTCAGGTTGATGGCACAGTTTTGAGAAGCAATAAAAATGTAAATCGCGGCCACACCCAGGAGGTCACCTTTCAGGCAGACTTCCAGGAACCCATCACAGCAAATCAATTGATTGAGTTTGGCGCAAAAGACATCATGCGGACGGTCAACAGTGAATATGCTTACTCGAAAGCAGTGGGAGCAAATGGTGAATATCAGCTCTCCAGCAGCCCTCAATTATCCAATGGATTTAATTACAATCAGAGTATAACCTCCGGGTACCTATCCTACACCCTCACCACAGCCAATAACTATACCCTCAGGGCGGGCGGTCGCTATGAATACACCAATATCAATGCCCATTTTCAAGGAAAACCCGATATTCCAATCCCCTCCTATGGAGTGCTGGTACCGAGCGTCAATTTCTCCAGGAAGCTGAAGAACGGGAACCTGATAAAAGCTTCCTATAACCGGCGCATTCAACGCCCTTCGCTGCGCGACCTCAACCCTAACCTACAAGCATCAAACCCACTCAATGCTACGATCGGCAATCCTAACCTGAAGCCGGAATATGCAGACAATTATGAGTTAGCCTACAAGACGTTTATTAAAAGTACTTCGATCAACCTTTCGACGTTCATACGGAATAACACCAATGACATTCAGCAGGCAAGAATAGTCAGGCATGATACGATTGTCGCCATTTCGCAGAACATCGGGGCGGAAAACAACTACGGGGTTTCGATTTTTGTCAATATACCGTTCTCCAATCACTTCTCCATCAATGGGGGCACGGACATGTATTACAGGATCCTAAAAAACAATTCAAACGACCCCTTTATCAATGCCAGCAATCATGGGCTGGTGAGAAACTATCGGCTATTTGGCAATTACAGCTTTTCGAACGGTTGGGCATTTCAGTTCTTCGGTAATTTTCCGGGAAGATCAATTAATCTGCAAGGGTACAGGACGAATCCCATTTCGTACAGCGTGGGTGTAAGGAAGGATGTGATGCATAAGAATGGGTCCATTGGCCTTGGAGTCGATAATTTTCTCACGCCCTCCTACGAGGTTCATTCTCCGTTGACGTCGGCCTACCTGGCACAATACACAACGAATACCTTGTATCTCTTTGCTATCAAAGTGAATTTCAGTTATAAGATTGGGAGGTTGAGCCAGGATAAGAAAGGTAAGAAGGCAATTGAAGAAGAGGATTCACAGTAGAGACACCTCATTTCGCCGCCGCACACCCCGACCCTAAAGGGGGCCATTGCGCAGGGATTCTCTCTTCATTCGGTACGTTCTTTCTAAATGGGAGTCAGTGCGGCTGGCCCTCCCTTTAGGCCTGCCCGCCGAAGCGCCTCGCGTAGGCGGGGAGTCGGAGGGTGCGGGCGGGCACGCGAAACCTGAAACCTAAACCCCTTGACTCTCCGAATTATTGCTTGTAATTTGGGTAATCAAATTATTCCGATGGAGAAAAACCGTAGAACCTTCTTGTCGTCGTTGATTGCCTTGCCCGTCCTAGCCGCAACGGGACTCCGATCAGCAGGTGGATCTCATTCTGAGCCGAATTTTCCTTCCAGCCCCAAGCACCTGAAGACAAGCTTGAATGCATTCTCCTTCAATGCCCCCCTTACCAACGGGAGCATGAGCCTGGAGGATATGCTGACATTCTGTTCCGAAACAGGCTTTGACGGTGTGGACATTACCGGTTATTATTTCAAAGGCTATCCTCTTGTTCCTTCGGACGAGCAACTTTTTAAAATAAAACGCAAAGCCTTTGGTCTCGGTCTGGAGATCAGCGGTACAGGAGTACGGAATGATTTTACCCTGGCCGATAAAATCAAAAGGCAACAGGAAGTGGAGCTTGTAAAGAAATGGATCCAGGTGGCCGCAAAACTGGGCGCCCCGGTCCTCCGGATCTTTGCCGGGGCACCAAAAACGGAAGGATATACAAAAGAACAGGTAACGGAGTGGATGCTAGCTGACATCCAAACCTGCGTGGAGGTGGGAAAACAATATGGCGTCATCCTTGGCCTGCAAAATCACAACGATTTCATTCAAACAGCCGATGAGATCAATCACATTGTAGAAGCCATCCATTCTGAATGGTTAGGGATTATTTTGGACACGGGCAGCTACCGGGTACACGACCCCTACGATGAAATAGCCAAGTCCATTAAACATACCGTGAATTGGCAGATAAAGGAAAAACTTTTTGTGAACGGCGCAGAGGTGGAAACCGATATGAGTAAATTGCTGGGAATTATCAAGGCGTCCGGCTACCGGGGATATTTACCGATTGAAACGCTGGGAGACGGAGACCCTAAATTAAAAATTACCGCATTGCTTGCGAAGGTTAAACAAGCGATGGATTAATCGTGCGATACACCAGAAACAAATTCCTGAAATTAATGGGGCTGTCCGGCGCTGCTGTACTGACTTCTACGGGTTCTTTCGCCAAGCGTCCGCACGCTGCTGAAAAGACGCTGCTTCACTTAGGTCTTGCCTCATACAGTTTGCGCAAATTCAAACTGGATGACGTGATCAAAATGACGCGGCGCCTCGGGCTGGGTAGCCTTTCCCTGAAGAGCATGCACCTGCCCCTGGAAAGCTCTGCGGAGGATATCAAGGCCATGGCTGGAAAAATAAGAGAGGCAGGACTGAACTTATACGGTGCCGGCGTGATCTATATGAAAACCAGACAAGAAGTAGAAGCGGCTTTCGTCTATGCGAACCTTGCCGGTCTGGAAATGATTGTCGGTGTACCGAATCATGAATTATTGCCGTTGGTAGAAGAGCAGGTGAAGAAATACAACATGAAGCTCGCCATTCATAATCATGGTCCGGGTGATACCCTCTATACCAGCCCGACGGATGTGTATGAGAAAATCAAAACGCTGGATAAACGTATTGGTTTATGCATGGACCTTGGCCACGTCGTACGGATCGGCCAGGACCCTGTGCCGATGATCGAACAATACAAGGACAGACTCTATGACATCCACATGAAGGATGAGGACAAAGCAGCACCTGAGGGAAAACCAATTGAAATAGGACGTGGTGTAATCGACATTCCAAACATCCTGAAGGCATTGAAAAAAATAAACTACCCAGGCCAGGTCGCCTTTGAATATGAAAAAGATGAAGACGACCCCCTGCCTGGTTTGGCTGAATCAGTGGGGTTTGTGAGGGGGGTCTTGAAGGGGATGAAGTGAGAAGTTGAGAAGTGAGAAGTTGAGAAGTAAGAAGTGAGAAGTAAGAAGTGAGAAGTAAGAAGTAAGAAGTGAGAAGTAAGAAGTAAGAAGTAAGAAGTAAGAAGTAAGAAGTAAGAAGGGAGAGAAAAATATAAAATAGACTTACTCCTCCCCTCTCCGTCTCGGAGAGGGGCCGGGGGTGAGGTGATAAGAAGTAAGTAGTAACCGGTGATCGGCAGGCAATAGGCCAATATTATTTGAAACGAAATTGCCTTTCCTTTGCGCCCCTGCGCCTCCGCGGTGAAAATTCTTAGCCAAACTCCGGACCCAAAATCGTAAACTGTCTGGCCGGAACTCCCGGTCCCGGATCGGCTCCATGGTACATTCGGATAAGCTGACGCTGCTCCACAAAGCCATTGGAGGATAACCACCTGACCAACTCACTTTTCTCTTGCAGTACATCCAAAATGACAGGTCCCGTGCAATTTCGCAAAGCGGCCGAGACAAGATGGACAGCGCAATCATGGTCGGGCGCGATCACAGGTCCGATATGCGTAAAGCGATGACCGGGCCTGCCGAAACAATATCCCGTAATTTCATTGCTGTCTTCCATCAGAAAGGCATGTTGGGGGGCCCCTTTCCACATCCATTCGAGCACCTCTGTCCGGTTGGCTCCAAAAATTCCGCTATCTAAACCGATCAGTCTGGGTAAATCGGTATAGTGCATGGGTCGTGCCGGGGAGGCAGGTAATGAGCTAGACGATACGGCGCTACAATGCATGCGGATTAGCCGGTATTCATCAACAAAATTCAGTTTCAAATACACTGCGCGCCCTTCCGGCGTGGCATCCAATTTTACAACTTTCTCGCCCCTCAAAATATGCAACGCCTCCTGCAG
>DATHFS010000093.1:0-4902 GCA_035317975.1 Cyclobacteriaceae bacterium
AAATTATCGGCTGTTTATGAAAGCAACCGGAAGGAAAGGCCGGCCTTGGGCAGGGAAGGCTTTGAATCCGAGGTTCAACCTCTGTTGGATGATGATTTTATTTCGCTTGAGGACAGGATGAGGACATTTTGTGAATCGATCGCCGGAGAGATCCGGCGTAGTATTCCATCAAAGAAAAACAAACTAAAATTGTTGGCTACGGGCGGAGGTGCATTGAACCCCGTACTGATAAAATTGTTGCGGCAAAGCCTCCCAGGAATCGACATCGAAGTCCCTCCGAAGCAGATCATTGAATTCAAAGAGGCCTTGGTGTTTGCTTTTTTGGGTGTACTCAGGGTGAGGGGAGAAGTAAATGTGCTGAAGAGCGTGACGCGGGCGACCAGAGATAGCTGTTCAGGGGTGGTGGTGGGGTAGGGCCTTGTGTCCCGCAGATCTCGCAGATTTACGCAGAATAATTCCCTTAGCAATTCGGCGAGGGGACGAAACTATGAAATGTCATCCCGGACAAAGCACGAGTGAAACGGCAAAGGATAGGTGAAATTTATTCCGGGACCCTAGGCAAACCGCACGAACGCATTTCATAGAAAGGTCGCCGGATACCCTCTGCGAAAATCTGCGAGATCTGCGGGAAATATTTTCCTACTTTTAACAAATGAATATCGCTGTTGACTATGGAAATACCTCCGCCAAGGTGGGGATTTTTAGGGATGGACAGCTTCAGGACAAGCGTCTTTTTCAGGATCCGGTGGCGCTGCGCACCTTTCTGGAAAGCTATCACGCGGAAAATGTCATCGTGAGTTCAGTGAGTCATCCCGCAGAGGATGTACTGTCATGGTCGGTCGCCCGCGGGGAGAAAATCGCCCTTTCCCATCAATTGCCCCTCCCCATTAAGATTCTATATACTACCCCACAGACACTTGGCGTTGACCGGATTGCCGCCGTATGCGGAGCCGTGGAAATTTTCCGCAACCAGGATTGCCTCGTGATTGACGCAGGCACATGCATTACCTATGAATTCGTAGATCAGCGCGAGAACTATTATGGAGGAGGCATTGCGCCCGGCATCGCCATGCGTTTTGAAGCGATGCACCACTTTACATCACGGCTCCCGTTAGTTCACCCCATTCTCCTCCCCCCCCTGGTGGGCGATAGCACGGAGACCTCCATGCAAAGCGGTGTGATCAATGGGGTAAGGGCCGAGGTGGAAGGGATCATTCAAAAATACGTCGACCAGTATCCCGGCATAAAGACGATACTTTGCGGGGGAGATGCTGCCTATTTTGAAAACCAATTCAAACAGCCCCTGTTTGTATCGCCCGATCTTGTTCTGATCGGCTTAAATAAGATATTGCATCACCATCTTCATCATTAGACGGTTTTGGCACTAAATTTGGCTGGTTGTCGGGATACTAGTCCAAACGTCCTGCCCTTTCCCTTAACCCTACAGGAAATGAGAAAATTTTACAGCATGCTGTGGTTGGCCATTCTCTATCCGGGCGTGGTCTTGCTTATTCTTTCCTGCGCCATTAAAGAAACTCCAAAACCTATTATCTATGACGGTCCCCTGACACAAGGGGAAGATGTGGAAATGCTGTATACGGAAAAAGATCTGATCAAAGTAAAGATGAAGGCGAAAAAAGTCAACGACCTCCAGAACGGTGACCGGGAATTTCCGGAGGGCATTTATCTTGAGTTTTTTGATGAGACCGGGAAACTGACGTCCACCCTGATCGCTAACCAGGCCTATTATTTTAAACAAGAAGACAAATGGCGCGGTCGTGGAAAAGTAGAGGTTAAGAATATCGAAAAAAATCAACAGCTTAACACAGAAGAACTTTTCTGGAAGCCAGAAACCAAAAAGATATTTACTGAGAAGTTCGTTACCATCAGAACAGAAAGTGAGATCTTATACGGCACCGGCCTGGATGCCACAGAAAACCTTTCCACCTATACCATCACGAATCCTGAAGGGGAAATGGATGTCAAAGAATGATTTTTTTGTGATCCGTTAAAGACACCAAACAAGGTTAATATACTACTCACCAGAAAAGCTAAAAAATTACCTTCGTGTCTTCGTGCCGTAGTGGCAACGACTCCTTTGTAGCTAAAAAATTACCTTCGTGCCTTCGTGTCTTAGTGGCAACAACCCCTTTGCATTAAAATCGTATTTTTGCCGGGTATGAACCTCGTAGACGTCCTCCTGCTTTCCCTGGCGGCGGTTTTCATTATTATCGGCATATATGAGAATATGGCGCTTGGCCTGGGGCAAGCGTATTGGGCGATTATGCTCTCCGTAGGTTTCTTTTTCCTTTATTGGTACCGTAAAAAAAGAAAGTCCTGATGGATACCTCCCTCATTCCGATGATCCTGACGGCGCTTGTCTTCTCCTTCTTTTTCGCGGGCATAGAGATCGCTTTTCTTTCCGCCAATAAACTCCAGATCGAACTGCAGGGGAAGCAAGGTGTTCTCTGGGCGGAGATCATGTCGAAGTACCTGAAAAAGCCATCCAGTTTCATCGGAACAACTCTTATCGGGAATACGCTGGCCTTGGTTTTATTTGGTATTTATACCACTCAATTCTTTGAACCGCTCCTGACGAAACATTTGCCCGCCGGGTTGAATAATGAGGTTTCTGTTCTGATCATTCAAACCATTGCGTCTACCACCATCATTCTCTTTACGGCGGAGTTCCTTCCGAAGAGTTTATTTTTGATCAACCCCAATCTGATGCTGGCCGCCTTGGCCGTCCCCTTTCGCATACTCTACTTTCCCCTGTGGCCCGTCATGTTTACGATCGTAACCATGTCCAAATTTGTGATCCTTCATGTTTTGCGGCTGGAGTATTCAGAAGAAAAGCCGGTATTCGGACTAACCGATTTGAATAATTACCTCAAAAACATGTTCAAAGTGAAACATGAAGACGAAGAAATTGGATTGGATAAACAGATCTTTCACAATGCGCTTGAGTTTAAGAACGTTCGGATCCGGGAATGCATGATCCCCCGCACGGAGATCATGGCCGTAGGCCTGGCGGAGGGCATTACAAAATTAAAAGAAGCCTTTGTCGACAGCGGGCACTCTAAAATACTGATCTATCGCGAAACGATCGATGACGTCATCGGGTATTGTCACTCTTCGGCGCTCTTCAAAAAGCCAAAAAACATAGAGGAAATCCTGACACCCATTATTATCGTACCGGAAACCATGATGGCAAACGAGTTGATGGTCCAGTTTATCAAAGAGCACAAAAGCCTTGCCGTGGTCGTAGATGAATTTGGGGGGACGTCAGGATTGGTCAGCATGGAAGATGTTATCGAAGAAATTTTTGGAGAGATCGAGGATGAACACGATGAGAATGTCCTGGTAGAACAGAAACTCGATCATCACACTATTCTGCTTAGCGCCCGGCATGAAATTGATTATCTCAATAAGAAGTACGGCTGGCAATTGCCCCAGGGCGACTATGAGACATTGGGCGGGCTGATCCTATCCTATACGGAAGACTTTCCTGAGGAGGGCGATTCCATTTCGATCCCGCCGTTTACGCTTACGGTCCAATCAACTGATAACAACCGGATCGATACCGTAAAAGTGGTGGTAAAAACGGAAGAATAGAGCTTGGGTGCTTACCTAACTGCCTGAAAATGACTTGGAATCAACTACGCTGATTTCTTGTCAGAAAATTGTTTGGAGTCGGCATTTAGTTTGTCAAGATGCTTTTCCCTGAGATATTTTGCCACCTCAAGTTGCGTTTTTTTTATTTTGATTCTAAAATCAAAATCAACATTGCTTTCAGACGTTTTTGGTAAGAGGTTCTTTTTTTCCATTGGTGCGTTTCGTTTGGGGTTGCTTATTTGCCGATTCCCCGGCATTTGTGTTTAATGGTGTTGTATCAATTTGACTTGGAATGAAGCCAATGTATGTGTTACTTTCGTGATCAAAATCGGTGGACAAATAATCACTCAATTCTCTTAATTTTTTTTCAAATTCAGGGCTGATTTCATCTGAAAGTTTAACGTTTATTCCAAATTCTTTCAATTGCTCATAATCAACAACAAAGCCGTGATCTGGACAGTCATTAGCCAGATAGTATATTAGACGTTGAGCATTGGGTATTATTTTCAAAGCATACGCCGAGGCTATTTTTGCAACTCTATTTTTTTGTCCCATTTATAAGGATCAATTTGGCTTAAAAGAGGTGCGTAAAATTCAGACAGATAATGAAAAATTTGACGACTTATTTCTTTCCGATCAATTCTTATTTTTTTGAACTCGTGAATGTTCGTAAACATATTCAAATACTGGAGTTGTGCCTTTTCTTCAATTAATTGCAAAGCACTTTCATCAATTAATGAAGTTTCAAAATCAAAGTCAGGACTATCCTCTTTCTGTTTTGGAATTTGAGGGTCCAGAGGACCAAATTCAGCCATTTCATCCATTATAATTTCATCTGCTCCTAACGACAATAAAGTCGCAGCGCTTTTGGCCCAAAGAGGAACGATTACATTTACTTTGCGAAATCTTCTTTTTAAGATTCTAATTATTTTGTATGCCGCATCGGCATCACCTCCGGGTGAATTTAGAATGAAATCAATCTCAGTTATGCCTTTCCCTGTCTCAATAAATCTTCTGATTTCCCTCCTGAAAAGCGGTAGATTAAATCGCGTCATCCCGGCACAATAGAAAAACTGCGGAACCTTCCGGAGTTTAGCGAGTTCACCAATATATTCTTTGCATTTTTCCACCGAAATGGACTCAAATACTCCAATTTGAAGACACATTTTTAAAACGATGTAAAACTAGGTAAAAGTGCGAAATAGTTACTAAAATCAGGAAAACCAGACATAAACAGTTGCATTGTACTTTATTATTGAATTGACCCTTTGCCGAATTCATATTACA
>DATHFS010000094.1:0-2779 GCA_035317975.1 Cyclobacteriaceae bacterium
CAAGTTCTCAAAAATCTCTGAAAATAATTCGCGAAGGTGAACAGGCTCAGCCGATACGTGCAGCCTTTTATTGCGTGAATAATCAAGGACCTCTCCAATGAACAGTTCAAGCCGCAGCACGCTCGTTTCGATCTTTGAAAAATAAATTTCTTTTTCGGCAAGGTCATTGCTCAATTTACTAATACCCACCAGGCCCCGGATCGACTTGAGGGGTGCGCTCAAATCGTGTGACGCGCTGTACACAAAATGATCCAATTCCGTATTGGCCTGTTCCAACTCCTTGTTTTTCAGATGTAGGTCTTCGTCGGCCTGCCGAAGATCGCTGATGACCCTTCCGGTGATGGCAGCAAAAACATAAAGAAGGCTATTGCCAATGTATACATTCACTAAACTCAAATCATTTAAATAGTGCAATTCAGAATGAGCGTGAAAAAGCAAGGGGAGCATGTAGGTAACAAAAAAGATATACAAGTTGGTAAGAATGGCCGCCTCAAATCCAAAACGAATAGCGGCATATAGCGATACCAGGCAGTAAACGAACCAAAACTTCTCAAAATCGAGCAGGAAGCTAAACCCCAGCAACACCACCAGAATCAAAGCGATCTCTACGAAAAAGATCAATGGTTTTGTTGAAAGAGTAAATTTCGGATGTGGAATAGGTTCCCTGGTGAGCGTAAGTCCCCGTGCCTGCATCCAGGAAGAACAAAAATAAAGAATGGGGATCGAAAGGCCCACGTTGGAAATGAATTCGCCCAAGCCCGTTTTTAAGAGGACGTCGAAAAAAAGATTGGCGGGACGGTCGCCCAGCATTAAAAAGATGGACTCCAGGAGCACTTTGTAAATAATCAAGGGAAACAAAATCACCTGCATCAGAAAGCGGATGAATTCTTTGGCATTGGGCACCCAAAAAGCTCCCTTCCTTAGATAGGCAAACAGGTACCAGGCCAGAAACGCATACGCTGTTTCTGGCAGTCCATACAAGGGCCAAAAATACCACTTGGACAATCCCCAGAGCCCGGCACTGAAAACGGCATTAAGGTAAAACGAAACCAATACCCGGGGACCCCACCAAAAGACGAGTACCAGGGCGATGGGTGTAGGGAAATAGAAGAAGGAAGAACCGGGGGATTGAATTTGAAACGCTAACGAGAGTTGCGTTGCCAAATGAAAAATGAAGAGGGGAGCAATCCATGTCCACCCTGGAAGTCTATTTTCGAATGAGTATGGTTTGAATTCCATTTCCTCTTCCTTTCTGTAAAATACGATCTTCCAGTAAAATACATACTTCGCAACGAAAAATGCGCATCCGTCGGCAATTTCAATTCTTACTCCCCGTGGGTCAGAGGGAAACGGCCGCTTCCCTGGTCATGTATTCCTCAACCGGCAGGCAACTGCAGACCAAATTCCTGTCTCCGTATGCATTGTCAATCCGGCTTACGGATGGCCAAAACTTCGCCTCTTTTACATAAGGCAGTGGGTAAGCCGCTTTTTGACGGCTGTAGGGCCTGTCCCAGGTATCGGCAGTAATGACGGCTGCGGTATGCGGAGCGTGCTTCAATACATTGTTGTCTTTGTCGGCTTTGCCCTCCTCCACTTCGCGGACCTCATTTCGTATTTCAATCAGCGCATCGCAGAATCGGTCCAGCTCTTCCTTTGGTTCACTTTCGGTTGGCTCGATCATCAGGGTGCCCGCTACCGGAAAGGAAACCGTAGGGGCATGAAAACCATAGTCCATCAGGCGTTTGGCGATATCTTCCACTTCCACGCCCGCCTTCTTGAAGTCGCGGCAGTCTACAATCATTTCGTGGGCACACCGTCCGTTGCTCCCGGCATATAGAATTTTATAGTGTCCCGATAATCTTTCTTTAATATAATTGGCGTTGAGTATGGCCAGCTTCGTGGCGTTCGTGAGCCCCTCACCTCCCATCATCGCGATATAGGCGTACGGAATGGCCAGAATGCTGGCACTCCCCCAAGGAGCGGCGGAAACGGCATGGATCGCTTTTTCACCTCCCGTCTTCACCAAAGGATGACCGGGCAAGAACGGTTTCAATCTATCATTGGTGCAAATCGGGCCCATTCCCGGGCCACCGCCGCCGTGCGGAATGCAGAACGTCTTGTGCAGGTTGAGGTGACACACATCCGCTCCGATGTTGGCCGGAGAGGTTAGTCCTACCTGGGCATTCATATTGGCGCCATCCATATAGACAAGTCCTCCGCAAGCGTGAATGGTATTACAGATGTCCACGATGGACTCTTCAAACACGCCATGCGTTGAAGGATAGGTTACCATCAAGGCCGCCAATTGAGTTTTGTATTGTTCCGCTTTTGCTTTCAAGTCGGCCACATCAATTTTACCTTCCTCATCTGACTTCACGATTACTACTTCCATACCAGCCATCACGGCACTGGCGGGATTTGTACCATGAGCCGACGCCGGGATCAAGGCAATATTTCTGTTGCTTTCATTTTTGCTTTGATGATAAGCACGAATGACCATCAGTCCGGCATATTCACCTTGTGCTCCACTATTCGGCTGCAGGGAAACTCCCGTAAAGCCGGTAATCTCCATTAACCAGTTTTCCAGGCGCGTGATCATCTCCCGGTAACCAATTGCCTGATCGGACGGCGCGAACGGATGCATTTGTCCCAGACCAGGCCAGGTCACCGGGATCATTTCGGAAGTTGCATTCAGCTTCATGGTACAGGAACCCAATGAGATCATCGAGTGAACCATGGAAAGGTCCTTGTTTTCCAGTCGCTTGATATACCGCAGCAT
>DATHFS010000095.1:0-3104 GCA_035317975.1 Cyclobacteriaceae bacterium
GTTGCGGGAGGCAATGGAGGCGTTTGAACAAGCTGCAGCCATCCGACCGGCGGGAAACGATGACTCTGTTCTGCGGTGGAACGCCTGTGTGCGCGCGATTGAGCGATACCGGCTCTCGCCACGCGGAAAGGAACACGCAGAACCACCACTTGAGTAATTTAGAATTTCAGATTTAAAATATGTTGCCCGCAATCCCGTAGGGATGTTATATTGGTAACCAACTTACAGCCTTGTCTAAAGTCCCATAGGGACGCCATATAAGAACTCTGCAACGATTGGTAAGAGCGAACAATTTCACTATCTCGTCTCTACGAGACTCTCAGCCTACCTCATAATATTGTTACCGATATTTTGTCCCTACGGGACTCTACTTCATTATTCAATATTCAAATTTCCGAAATGATTTTAAATCTTTAATTATTTAACCTTCCGGGCTTTTTCGTGCAGTTGCTTTTGTTTTTCCAGCAACTTCTTGTCACCCACCATAACCAGCGTCATATCCTCATACTTGAAATGGTCCATTGTCATTTGTGAAATTTTTTCCGGGTGACGGCATAAATATTCTTTACCCGGTTGGTGAGATACGTATCATCCAACCCGTTCTGGTCGATGAAATTCAATTGACCAATAATTCCCGAAGGCGTGGAATTCTGCAAAACAAAAATCCCGGCCTGGTAGCGTTGAATGCCTGTCAACTCTTCTTTTGACTGACAACGCTAAGGTGTCCTGACGCCTGCTGCTGGCTTGCCTTCGATCAGTTTTTTCAGCGCTGCTAAGCCGGTGTTGTACTGGTCTTCCATTCTTCCCCGCATTAACATCCACATGGCTTTGCCTTTGAATCCGTCGTTGACGCCGTCGTAAATCCAGGTTACTTTTGTATTCGCACCGTCCGGTTCCAGTTTTATTTCACTGCAGAACGTTCCATCAAACCCTTCAAAGGTCACGATGGTGTACTTCACTTCGGGACTTATTTTGCTCCACGGTGACCAGGCATCGAAACTCTGGAATCCACCGATTTCCTCGCTGATGGCGGAGGAGGGTCCATTGATGATGATGGATCTTTCAACATGCGCCTTGGTGGGTTGGGTCAGCACCACTACGATCAGCATGGCGAGAAGGGCCAACGCGGCAATCCCTGCAATTTTTAATGCTTTCATCAGTTCGGGGTTTATTCATCTGAAGATAAAAAATAGTCGTTAATGTAACGAATCCTAAAGTTCATCTCCATGGCCAATCAATTCTGTAAATTCTCTCATTCTGTAATTCTATAATTCTGATCTATTTCACCTCCAACTCCACCACAGTATCTACCTCATCCATCTTGGCTTTGGGTACCTGAAGGCTGAAGCCAAAATCATTTTCCTGGAATTTCACCGGACTTTTATCGGCAAATAGTTTTGCTGAAAGAACTTTCTTTCCCAGCTTGGGCAGGGTCAAGGTCTCGTCCTGCCACTGAAGAATGTGTACATAAATTTTGTTCCCTTTCTGCGTCATTACGCCCCAATCGCGCGCAGAAAGCGGACCACCCCGCGTTCCGTAAATCGTTTCTCCATACACTTTTGTCCAGGCTCCCATTTGTTTGAGTAATTCGATGTGCTCAGGCTGAATTTTTCCATTGGGCATCGGACCTACATTCAACAGGAAGTTGGCACCGTAGCCGGCCGCTTTTACCAAATACTGGATCAGCTCTTTTTTACTTTTATAGCTTTCGTCCCTAATAGTGAAACCCCAACTGTTGTTGATCGTCTCACAGGTTTCTTTCGGCAGGTCGCCGACTTTTTGTTCCTGTGAGAAACCGGTGGTGTTGTGGCCGGGGAGATCTTTCTCAAACATCTGAAAGTCTTCCCCTGCATAAGGTGCGCGGTGGTGATTACTTCCAACCAGTGCGGCAGGCTGCAACTGGTGGATGAGGGAATATGTTTTGCTTATCCTCCAGTCTGCATCTTTCTTATCCCACATGCCATCAAACCAGATACCTGCGATGGGTCCATAATTGGTGAGCAGTTCTGACAACTGCGTGTCCATGTAGTCGAGGTACTTGTTCATATCGCCCTTTGCTTCCCTTCCTGTCCAGTCGCCGCCGGTACTCCCTCTCGGAAAATAATCAGGATGATGCCAATCGAGCTGGGAGTGATAGAAGAAAAGTTGGATACCCTGCTTGTGGCATTCCTCCGCCAGCATTTTCAGCACATCTTTTCCATACGGTGTACGCTTGACGACATTGTAGTCTGATATTTTTGAGTCATACATGGCAAAGCCATCGTGGTGTTTGCTGGTGATGGTGATATATTTCATTCCGGCCTCTTTCACCATCTTCACCCATTCGGCCGGATCAAATTGTGTGGGATTAAAAAAGGCTGGAATTTTTTCGTAGGCTTTGATGGGGATCCGTTCATTGTTCATTACCCATTCGCCGTCGCCCAATACACTGTACACGCCCCAGTGTATAAAGAGCCCGAACTTGGCATCCTGAAACCACTCGCGCGATTTGAGGTTTTCCGGTGTGGGTTGGTAATTTTGCTGAGCATAGGAATGACTAAACGCCGCTACCAAAAGAAGACAGGATAATACCGTGATGGAGTTTCTCATAGAAAATTAAGTTTTGAAAGGCTTGTTTTGACTCACTAAAAGTAAGCAAATCTGTGAATCCGCCTACGCCAAGGCTTCGTCGGACAGGTCTGCGGCTTTACTAACTGGGTAGAAACCCTTAATTTGACAATAAATTATTTCTATGCGCTATAAAACGATTGACCCGGCCTTTTTTATCAACAACCGCCGGCGGCTGGTCAAAGGCTTAAAGCCAGGTTCCGTGGCAGTCTTTAATTCCAACGACATCCTGCCCACCAATGCGGACGGCACGATGTCGTTCCGGCAGAACAATGACTTGTTCTACCTGAGCGGTATCGATCAGGAGGAAAGCATGTTGGTCCTCTGTCCTGATTTTCCCGACAAAAAATACCGCGAAGTGCTTTTCCTGAAGGAGCCCAATGAACTGATGGAAAAATGGGAAGGGCATAAGCTCACCCGGCAGGAGGGAAAGACAATTTCGGGGATTGAAACTGTTTTGTGGCTCCCGGATTTCAACAAACTGTTTCACAACATGA
>DATHFS010000096.1:0-3104 GCA_035317975.1 Cyclobacteriaceae bacterium
TCAAAATAGTTTAAGCCCGGATGTTTTGTCTTTCCCCTATAGGGGCTATTTAAAATCAACATCTCAACATGGTTAATGTCCTTTTTTAAATTAATTAAAGAACGCATGAGCTGTTCCTTATTATCGGGCTGCGGTGTGTCGAGGTTTTCAGGCGGTCCTTCTATTACTTCATCCGGAAACTCATTATTCAGGAACATGGTTTTGGCCTCCGGTGACGCTTCCCCCATTATATTGTCATTCGTCGACACACACATTTTTATTTGGTCGACATAATAATTGGTATTTTCGATCAGATGCATGCACACCTGTCCAAGAGACCAACTGGTTGGAGATGGTTTAGCACAGAGCTGGATAAAGTCGTACTGTTCCAACCCCTTTATCCAACTGTCTATCGACTGATCAAGATCGTTAATTTTCACTATTTTGAGAAAAAACCAAATTAAGAAATTTAACCACGCCGCGACAGTGCAACTTCAAAAAGGCGGTTTTTGAAACGTTTCGCCTGCCGCACAGGAACGCGATAAAATTCGTGTTTTTCTCACGCCGTACGATGAATGTGTGCTATCTGAAACTTTTGCATTAGGTCCGACAGGAAAATAGCTCCACCTTTGTGATACTACGCACTGGAAGACCTACCGGACGATCAATCATTAAAATAATAAATAACCATTATGGCAAATCCTTCAGCACCAAAAAAAATAACATGGATTATCGGCCTGGCGGCCGGTGTCCTCGGAATCATCGGCCATTATGTACGAGTTGAAATTCTGACGGAGTACAATTACTTACTTTTATTGATTGGATTTATTGTCCTCGCTGTGGGCACTACTTCCAGAGAACTATAAGGAGTTTGATTAACGTCCGGCTCGTTGGCGGACAGCGAGTATATTAATTCACATCGTTGGGTAGTTCATTTCTATCAAACAAAACATAACCATAATGTTTTGTCGACTATTTGTTGGCAGCTGGGCGCTTGAGGGTCCTCTTTTTTGCGAAGCACTCTTTAATCTGTTCGAAGTCCATGTTAGCGATGTCCTTGCTTATTCTGTCACGTTGCTTTCTCATGAAAGCGACGGCGTCAAAGCCCCTCTTTATTGATGTTGTTTTTGTCGCCATCTCTAAATCTCTTTTGGGGTCAAATGGTTGAGATAGTTACGCACTTGCATCAACGAGTTCATCCTTGGTAATTTCCGAATAGAGAATCCTAAAGCTCCTTTTTCGACCTTATCAAAGAAGGGCTTCGTGTCCGTCGAAAATTCGATGTCAAAAAGTCCACCCGCTACGGATGTATCGATATAAATTCTCTGTATCATGCTCTCAACGTTGAGCTACTGGTGGTGCCGGATTAGGAGCGTCTGATAAATGGAGCCTGTACCGGTTAGTCCAGGTCCAAAACTATTTTTAGATTCTCCCTGATTTTCTCACCGAGGTTGCCATCAACTTCTCCGATTTTTTTTGCTAACCGTTTGTTGTCAATCGCTCTCACCTGGTCAACCATTATGTCACACTCTTCCTTGAGTCCAAATTTCGAATTGCTTAATCTCCATCGTTCAGCTTTTCAAATTCGGCTAAAACCGCCATGGAATCCCCGGAAACTAATCTTGATTCCTTACTAAGTTGCCTGGAAAGAAGTCTCCGCTTATGAAGTCTATTTGCTTGGGCTTTCAATTCGTTCTTGATCTTACTTTGCCGGCAATTTTTCATCTGGATAATATTCGACCTTTAATTGTTTTGCGTTCTCTTCCACTGTTGTTTTGAATTCCCGTCGCAATGAATCATAATTGATTTTCTCATCCACCTGTTGACCGTTACTTGAATGGTTGAGTCCCCATAGAAGGAAATTCAATAGAAAGAATTTACATTCCACCCCCGCAATGGCACAACCATATTGTTGGCGGCAGTACATGTTACGCTACTCTACTCTATATATGTACGCATCGGGTAGTAGATGTCTATTGATGACGTTTCCAGTAAAACGCCTTCCTGAAATTCCCCTGCCCGGCCGAAGAGCTACTTTGACAAGTTTTGCCATTTCGTTGTGAGTGCTGATTAAAGAAATGTCGCTTACAGTAATGTCAGGCTTGGGTGTTATTTTGTTAAGGACTTTCTGAATTTTTTTATAATACCCCCTGGCCCCTACGTCATTAACATCTTCTTTCCCCAGGATTAATCTCCACTCGTTGTTATTAGGCATAAAAGACCACATTGCTATTGGAAAAAATAGTCCTTCTCTGTCAAGATTCTCGACAATTATCTTTCCTTCATTTATAGCATTTTCTACCAATGCTGTCTTATCCATCCTGGTATTCCGTTGCGCCTTGATGTAATTGAGTAAATTATTTCCTCGGCTTGAGCCTGCGTAAAATTACGATATCTGGACTCCACATCCCAATCCTTTACAATCGCCCAATTAGTCGCAAATGTTGCATCTATGTTAATTTGTTGATTCAACTATTTTTCGAGTCCAGCAATCCTAACCAGCTTCTTTAAGTCATGAGTAAAACTGTCCCTGACAACGGTCAACTCTGGAAAGTCATATCTTCTTGTCTTACGAGCAATACACGCTTTAAGTCCTAATTCAATGGTGTATCCTGCGAGATAGTATGCCCCACTGAAATTACTAGTCTGAAGGAGCTGTCGCGCTTCTCTAATTCTCAAAGTCGCCAATTGTTGTAAATCTCTTCTTGTCATAATGACTTACATGAATTCCCGCCAACTACCGGCTATGCATACCCTTAGGTGCATATCGCGCCCTATCCTTTTGCCAATAAGTGCACTGATTTAGTAACGTTTTCATAAGCTAATTTCCTTCATTTTAGCTCAATCCGGAAAAGCATACCGCGCCAAAAGTCCATTTGTCAGGAAATCCAGACAAGCCCACCGCCCCCAGGCCTCCAAATCATAGCCCCCGGAACCATGTTGGTATCATCCAATTTTAGATTGGGTCTGCGTGAATCCGAGAGATCCGACTTCGCTATGGCTACGTCGGACAGGTCTGCAGGAGAATTTTCAGCAACTCTGCGTGAATCCGCGAGATCTGCGGGAGCTATTTCAATCGACCCGGTAAATAAAAAAAACACAATTCCTGTTTCAGAAAATAAACT
>DATHFS010000097.1:0-3074 GCA_035317975.1 Cyclobacteriaceae bacterium
CTTCTTCCGATTCCATTCGGATCGTGCTGCTGCTGGAATTATCTACCCGATATCAGTACATCGACTTTGCAAAGGCCGAAAATTATGCAGAGCAAGGCTTGCGAATTGCTGAACAGAAGAATTGGGGTTGGGCGAAAATAAAGGCCTATGAGCAGACAGCGGTCCTGGCAAGGGCGACCGGCAACTATACGAAATCCTTAAAGTACGATAACCTTGAATTACAAGAGGCCATAGTACAAAATGACAGTGCGGCCATCTCCCAGGGCTTAAATTTCATGGGCTATGATTATGGCGATCTGGGAGAGTACGATGAGGCATACTATTACTACACGCAATCGTACCGTGTTGCCCGCCAGCGCAATGACTCGTTGAAAATGTCGATTGCCCTTCATAACGTAGGTTCGGTTTTTAAGGAATTGGGACAATACGACGTCGCTATTGAACACCTTGAGCTGAGCAACAAGATCAGTGAGAAAATTAAAGATACAGAAGGCCGGGCCTATTACCTGGATGAGTTGGGTGATGTGTACCTTCGAAAGAATGAGTTTAACAAAGCGGAGGAGACTCTATTGAATTCGATCCAGGAAGCCCGCAAAAACAATCTCGCCATATTGGAGCCCCGCACCCTTTCCAAACTGGCAAAGTTGTATTCCATGAAAAATGAACTGGTGAAAGCATCTTTCTATTATGATTCGGCCGCGGCACTGCATAAAAAAACGGATAACGACTTTGGACTGGCTGAAAACAATCTCGGAAAAGGGGAAGTGCTGATGCTGCAGGGAAAGTACGATGAGGCCCTCCGGCTGATGGAGGAAACACTTTCTGCGGCAAAGGAATTGACTGCCCGGAAAATGGAAAGCGAATGCTTTAACCAATTGTCCGTCCTGGAGGAGAAAAAAGGCAATTACAAAAGGTCCCTGGAATATTATAAGAATTTTAAAATACTCAGTGATAGTTTGTTCGGGCAGGAAATGATCGAGAAATTATTTCAAAATCAATTGCGGTTTGAGACGGAAACGAAGGATTTTGAAATCGCCTCGTTAAGTCAAGCCAAGTCCAAACGCGATTCTGAAATCAAAAAGCAGGAATTCATTCGAAACATTCTGGTCGTCGTTCTTGCACTGACAGCCATTTTGCTGTTTACGATCTACCGCAGCGGCCAACGAAGGATCGAGATCAATAAGTTGCTGATGACGCATCAGGAAGAGATCAAACGGAGAAGTGTTGAACTGGAACAACTCAATGAGGTAAAGGATAAATTCTTTTCCATCATTTCACACGATTTGCGGTCGCCGATGAATGCGTTGGCTGGCATCCTCAACCTCCTGGAGAATGAAAATCTCAGGCCGGACGAATTCAGGCGGCTGACGGGAGAATTACGAATCCAGTTTAATCACACCAAAGCACTCATCAACAACCTCCTGGATTGGACCCTGCTGCAGATGGATAAACTCAAAATCCAGCCCGAAAAAGTAGAATTGCGGAATCTGGTGGACGAGAATTTCAAGATGCTGAGTTCGTTACACCTGAAGGAGACGACCCTGCTCAATCAAATCGCGGCCGGCACCTATGCCTTCGCCGACCTGAACATGATCAACCTGGTGTTCCGCAACCTGATCCTGAACGGGATCAAGTTCACCGAACCCGGAGGGCAAATCACCGTAAATGCTGAAGCAAACGACGGGATGTATACCATCAGCATAGCCGACAATGGCGTGGGGATCGCTCCTGACGTACAAAATATCCTGTTTGAAAAAACGTCTGGGTATTCGACCCGCGGTACAGCCAACGAAAAGGGCACTGGCCTTGGACTCATTCTCTGTAAAGAGTTCGTGGAAAAAAATGGCGGTAAAATATGGCTGAAAAGTGAGCTTGGGAAAGGCAGCACCTTCTTTTTTACCGTGAAAAAAGGTTGAATCCTCCCTTCGGGAAGATTTCCATCGCCGTTTTGCCTCAGCACATTAATCCTCCTGTTTTCTATTTGCGAATTCCATACTACCTTTTTATCAAGGATAGCGCAGGCATCCGGTTTCCAGGTTGAAATCCCCGTCGCCGAAAACCTTCTGCCGCTAATTTTGGTTATATACCTGCTGCTCTTATTCTTCCGGCCCGACTTATTGATGGGGTGGATTTTTAGGGTTAGCTTTGTGCTTTAAACTATTTCGCAGGCCACCCCCCTTGGGATGGAAGACCCTAACGCCAAACGGACAGATCCATGACCGATACCCTCTTTCATGAATGCGGAATTGCTCTGGTGCGCCTGCGCAAACCCCTTTCTTATTACATTGAAAAGTACGGCACGGCGTATGCGATGAACAAGATGTACATCCTGATGGAGAAGCAGCACAACCGGGGACAAGATGGGGCAGGTGTAGCCAACATAAAAATAGATCAACAACCCGGGTTTCGCTTCATCAGCCGGTATCGTTCCATGAAGCCGCAGCCCGTAGCCCACCTCTTCAAGAAAATCGGCAAAAAATTCAAAAAGGCTCAAAAAGAGGGAAAAGAAAAATTCAAGGACGAACAATGGCTGAAAGAACACCTGGCTTTCAGCGGTGAACTTTGGCTCGGCCACCTGCGCTACGGGACACATGGCATGAACAACATTGAAAATGTTCATCCGTTCCTGCGTCAAAATAACTGGCGCAGCCGGAATCTGGTGATGGCAGGAAACTTTAACATGACCAATGTCGACGAACTTTTCAACATTCTTGTTGACCTGGGCCAGCATCCCAAGGAGAAAGTAGATACCATTACGGTGATGGAAAAGATCGGCCACTTTCTGGATGAAGAGGTCCAATCGCTCTTCAAGAAGTACAAGGATCAATACTCCAACCGTGAGATTTCGGATATTATTGAAAATGAAATTGACCTTTCACGGGTACTCCGGAGGGCCTGCAAAGACTTTGACGGAGGGTATACCATGGCCGGTTTAACCGGCTCCGGGTCAGCCTTTGTGGTTCGCGATCCTTCGGGGATCCGTCCTGCCTATTTTTACGCAGACGATGAGGTCGTGGTAGTGGCGTCTGAAAAGCCGGCGATCAAAACCGCGTTCAATGTCAATTATAGCCAAA
>DATHFS010000098.1:0-8036 GCA_035317975.1 Cyclobacteriaceae bacterium
CCCAGATCGTAATGAGCCGTTGCCGTATGTGGGTCCAGGGGATGGTCCTCCACGAAATCCGCCATGTCTTTTTCTGCATTGACGTGATACAAGTACAGACCGCACAATGCGCGATAGTACCCCGCCTCGGCAGTTCGCAGGTCCTCCCGGGAAGTACCCTTTAAGAAATCATCAAAGGATTGCAGGGCAGCACCGTATTCGCTGCGCTCCAACAGGTCAATTCCGGATTTATAGAGACGTTCTGATTTTTTTTGAGACAGTAAATCCTGAGCGAATGAAACGGTAAACGAAACACAGAAGACAAGTGCGAAGAGTGGCTTCTTCATCAACAATTTCTTGGTAAAACAAACAAGCTCAAAAAATATTGCAATCCTGAGTTAAAAAAAGTTGCCGGGCAAAAACAGGAACACCGCTTTCTCTACTCAAAACTAAGCAATATTACGCGAATCTCCATCATAAATCAGAATTTCAGAATTTACAGAATTTTTGAATGATGATTTGTGAGGCCGGCGTGCATCGTTAGTTTATCGGTCTGGGATCCGTTGACTAAGGAGAGGCAATAAATCCTAAAGTGCAATTATTGTTCCACCTCAGGCCATCAACCGAAAGACGAGCTCTTTCAGAATCTGCCCTTCGTCGTCGGCGCCACTGTTCACTCCTTTCAATTTCAGATCAGTTTCCTTTATTAAGGAAACATTCTCAATAATTCTTGCGGTCGTATAGCGTTGCAAAGCCTGGATATAATCCTTTGCGGCAAACGGGCTGATTTTGAGAAGACTAACGAGTCCCTTCTCATTTTTTTCCTGAGCCGATGAAGCCATCAAAAGCTTGCTGAAAAAGAAGTACAGGAAGGCAACGGCGGGAATGGCTGGATTCTTTTTCGTATTGCTTTCAAAATAAGCAACGATCCTGGCCGCAAGCAATGTGTCTTTGGCGATCAGGGCTTTCTGTAATTCAAAAACATTGTATTCCCGGCTTATCCCTACCTGGCTCATCACCTTTTCGGCTGTAATGATCCCGCCCGGGTCAATCCCGGCCAACACTTTATCCATTTCATTCGCCAGGCGCTGGAGGTCATTCCCTACGTATTCCTGCAAGACACGAACAGCAGGCTCCTGTATTTCAACACCGCGTTCCTTCAAATATTCCCCGATGAATTCCGGCAATTGACTCTCATAGGGTTTTTTGAATACGGCAGAAACAGCCAATTGATCGATCTTTTTGCCCAATTCACGGCGCTTGTCAAGCGTTTTATGCTTGTGACAAAGAACCAGCACGGTAGTTGGTACGGGCCTGGCCAAGTAATCGAGCATCAGCCTGGAACCGGTCTCCTTTTGCAAGTCCGGAATGTCCTGTGCTTCTTTCACAATGATTACCTGCCGCTCCGCCATCATCGGAAATCGCCTGGCATGGGTGAGAATTACGTTGGTTGGAGCTTCCCGTCCATACAACACAAACTGATTAAAACTCCTTTCTGATTCGGTTAACGTGTGAGTCTCTATGTAGTTAGAAATCAAATCAATATAATACGTCTCCTCACCTTGTAATACATATACAGGAGCAAATTTCTTTCCCTTCAATTCTTTCAAAATCCGACTGGCAGTAGCATCCATTAATCGATCCTTTTTATGTCTTTCAGATTAAATGCGGTAGTCGTTCCAACGATGGCGCCGGCCAGGTGCGACTCCCATGAAATTCCCGGATCGGTGGGCAGAACTCCATAAAAAATCCCGCCGTACACCAGCAGGATTCCGATCGAAATTAATAAGGAGACCAGTTCGTTCCTCAGAAATCCATACACGATAAGAAAGGCGGAAAGACCATAGATCAAACCACTTGCCCCGATATGATAAGAAGCACGCGGGCTCAGGAGCCATACAAGGATATTGGTGATGAAATAGCAACGACTGAAAACAATACCCCCGATGCGTTCATAAAAGAAAAACAATACCGACCCCAGGAACAGCAAGGGCAGTGTATTCGACATCAGGTGCGTTAGACTTCCGTGGATCAAGGGCGCAGTAAAAATACCAATGAGGCCTTCGAACGTGCGCGGCTTGATCCCCAGCCATCCAAAATCAAATCCATAAAATACTTCCACGCTGAATACAAGCCACATCATAAAAACCAGCCGGAAGGGGACGACGGCGCTTCCAAAAAAACTATTCCGGGCCATCGAGCTAACGGGAAGGGTCCTTGATCATAGGCAGGCCCAGGTATTTCTCTTCCTCCTCGCCTACTTTGTTCATGCCCAGAAGTCCACCGGATGCCTCTGCCGTCCCTTGGGCAATTTCTTTTATGGAATGATAAAAAGCGAGTGCAAATGAATTGTCAAGTTTAGGAAGGATCTTATTCAGGTTGGAGAGTTCCTCCACCAGCACGGGGTTCCGCTGGGCTGCTTTGGAAGGGTAACTTTGAATGAGGACTTTCAGCTTATCTTCAAAATCTTCCGCAATGTACCGGTAAAACTCAAGCAGGTTGGCTTTCGATCTTTTTTGCTTCTTCTGCGCAAGTTCAATGGCTCCTTTAATCTCATTCCGGTCGATATTCCCGTCGGCGCCGGCAATGAGGATACACGCCAGGATCGGAGCCCGCAGCATCAATTCTATTTCCGTTGGAGAAAGCTTGTCAAATTCCGGGATCATTCTGTTCGGGCGATAAGGATGGTAAAAGTCCTGATTTAATGCAAATTTTAAAATTAAAGTTAGCAGTTTAACTTATCTTTATCAAAAGGCATTGCGATGTACGAAAAGGACCCGGTTTCCATATTTGTAGTTGAAGACGACCTCGTCTATTCTAAATTTCTTAAGCACGTGCTCGAGCTCAATCCCGACTTTGAGGTCGACTATTTTACTACTGGAAAAGAATGTATTAACAACCTCCACAAAAAACCATCCATCATTACACTGGATTATACCCTCCCCGACCTGTCAGGAGAAGGTGTATTGAAACAAATCAGGGAATTCGACCCGAATATCAGTGTGATCATTATCTCGGCACAAGATAAGATCAAAACCGCCGTAGACTTGCTCAAATTAGGAGCATTCGATTATATCGCCAAAGATCAGGAAGCGAAGGACAGGATCCTCAATTCCATCAATCATGCCCGCAACAAACACTCGCTCATCCGCGAGATTGACCACCTCAAAAAGGAAATCACTGGAAAATACGAGTTTGAGAAGAGCATTATCGGTAACAGTCCGGCGATCAAGACCGTATTTGGTCTTTTGGAAAAGGCAGTGAAGACCAATATTATCGTCTCAATTGCCGGGGAAACCGGAACCGGCAAGGAACTTGTGGCCAAGGCAATCCATTACAATTCCAATCGAAAAGACAAACCGTTTGTGGCGGTCAATGTTGCCGCCATTCCACGCGACCTGATCGAAAGTGAATTATTCGGTCACGAGAAGGGTGCCTTTACCGGCGCCATCGGCCGTCGTATTGGCAAGTTTGAAGAGGCCGAGGGAGGATCTGTTTTCCTGGACGAAATCGGCGAAATGGAACTCAGCCTGCAGGCTAAACTCTTGCGCGTTTTGCAGGAACGGGAAATAACACGAATTGGCGGCAATCAGGTGATCAAAATAGAGGTGCGCATCATTGTGGCCACCCATCGGAATTTGCAGGAAGAAGTAAAAGCAGGAAGATTCCGCGAAGATCTTTACTTCCGGATCCTGGGATTGCCGATTCCGCTCCCCCCCCTGCGGCAACGGGGCCAGGACATAATTCTAATAGCCAAATATTTCCTCGATCAGTTCACAAAAGACAATCAGCTCAAAAAATTTAAGATATCCCCCGAAGCCCAGGAGAAGCTTCTGCACTACCCTTTCCCGGGCAACGTCCGTGAACTGAAGTCGGTGATTGAATTGGCGGCCGTCATGGCCGAAGACACAGAAATCAGACCGGAAAACATCAATTTTACGAGCATTCTCGGTGAAGATAACTTCATGCTTAAAGAGATGACATTGCAGCAATACTTATATAAGATCATACGAAGTTTCCTCAACAAGAACGACAACAATGTGCTGGAAGTCGCACGGCAGCTTGATATTGGTAAGTCTTCCATTTATCGTTATCTGAAAGAAATGGAAGCAGCGGGAATATGAAGAAGCTTGCGGATTACGTAAAAAAAGGTTCGTTCTACAAGGCTGTCGTTGAAGATGGCTCGGACATTATTTTCATCGTTAGCTATCAGGGTGAAATAGTTTATCACAACGCCTCGGTAGAGGAAACGCTCGGTCACAAGCCGAACAGCCTTATCGGTAAGAACTTTTATGACTTCATTTCACCCGAAACCCTTTCTGAGTTCAAAAGGAAATATGCCCTGAGCTGCAAAAGGCCTTATTCGGCAGGTATTGAGTTTGAATTTTTATGCAAGAACAAGAAGTATAAATACCTGGAATTCAATTCAATAAATCTGCTTCAAAAAGAAGGAATCGAAGGCCTCATCCTGGACTGCCGCGACATCATGCAGAGGAAAAAAGACTCGGAAGAGTTGCTGCGGGCCCAAAAAGCCAAAGAACAATTTCTTGCCAACATCAGTCACGAAATAAGAACCCCCATCAACGGGATCGCCGGGATGGCGACCCTCCTGAACAAAAGCCCATCGGCGGAGGAACAGGTTACGTACCTCCATGCCATCAAGAGCGCGGCCGATAATCTAAAAGTCATTATCAATGACATTCTTGACCTGGCCTCAACCGAATCCGGCAAGCTTAAATTCGAAAAAATCGGATTCAGCCTGAAAGACCTGCTGGCTTCCCTGATTGATATCTTCTTCGTTCAGGCAAGGGAAAAGGGGATTGAACTGACGTATGAATTAGACCCTGAGGCCGACAAGGTGCTGATCGGCGATCCCGTTCGCCTCAACCAGATTTTGATCAACCTGATCAGCAATGCGATCAAGTTTACGCACGTTGGTTCGATCCGAATCCATGTTTCCCTTGAGAAAAAGGAAAAAAGCAAAAGCTATGTGAAGTTTGTTGTCACCGATACCGGTATTGGTGTACCGAAAGAAAAACTTTCTACCATTTTTGAAAGCTTTGGTCAGGCCGACGCAAGCGTAACCCGGAAGTACGGAGGTACCGGGTTGGGCCTGACCATTGTAAGGCAATTGGTGAAGCTGCAACATGGGTCTATTTCAGTCAAAAGTAAGGAAGATGAAGGCTCGTCTTTTAGTGTGATCATTCCCTATGAAATCGGCAAGCAGAGCGATATCGCCGACACCCATGCCCAAGCGCAGAAAAGCGATTCGTATCGCGACAGCCTGAAAAACTTAAGTGTTTTGTTAGTCGAGGATAATGATATCAACCGACTGTATGCCAGCACGATACTTAAATCGTTGGAATGTAAATTGGAGACTGCCGAGAATGGATACGTGGCCCTCGAGAAATTAAAGACCGGACTTTTCCATGTCGTTCTCATGGATATTCAAATGCCGGTCATGGACGGCTTCGAGGCCACCAAAGCCATCCGGTCCTGGGATTCTCCAAAAAGCCAGGTTCCCATCGTCGCCCTGACGGCGAATGCCACAAGGAACGACATTGAGAGGTGCCTGGCGGCAGGGATGAATGATTGTATTGCAAAACCATTCACTCCTGAAGACTTATTCAGGATCTTAATCAAGCATGGCAGTCACATCGCTGCGCCGGCCATCCCACCGGATCACATACCGGTGAAGACACCGACCATCGCTGTTGATCTAAGTTACCTGACCAACGTCGCCAACGGCAACGCCGATTTTATCAAAGAAATGATTACAACGCTTCTGGGGTCCATCCCCATTAGTATGGACCAGATAAAATCCTTTGCTATGGGGATGGAGTGGGCCGAACTCGCCAAAGCAATTCATAAAATAAAACCTGCATTAACGATGATGGGGCGAAAGGACTTGCGTGATGAAGCGATCGTCCTGGAAGAGTTTATTGTCAATGACCGGACCGCCACCTTAACGCAACGGACCCTCCGGTTTGTGGAAGACCTCAATGTGGCGCTGGAGTCTTTAAAGTCTTTTCCCGTCAGTTCCGGTTCATGATCACCAATTTTCTATAGACGGCTCCTTTTTCCGGAGTCCTGATGACCACAAAGTAAACGCCGCTGGGGAGGCCGGCCACGTTAACCGATTTCTGTCCGCCAACCGCTCCGGTAAAGTCGCCGGAGAGAACACCAATACCACGCTGGTCGGATATACTCCATGTATTCCCGGAAGGGAAATTGCCGGGCAAGCCAAACCAGAACTCACCATTGGCGGGGTTTGGAAAGAGTTGTATTTCATCTATACTGCCAGAGGACGTTGGCTCCCCAATTCCGGTAATGGTGGCGCCTGTCAGGGACGGCGCTGGCACGACCAGACTCTGGTATATTTCTTTCGTGTTTTTGTTCTGAACATAAGCCACTAGCATCAACTGGCCCGGGTTGGTGATGGGAACGTTAATTTCAACATCGGTTTTTAATACCGATTCAACATGGCCCTTGGCCCAGCTCACATTAATGGTCTCTCCGTCACTTCCAAAAAGTTGTTTCCGAAGAACCTTGTTTGCGCTTCCAACGCTTTTCTCAACCAGGGCCACCTGCGCGATCAATGGTACGTTGAGCGCTGCCAACGCTGTGATATCCAACTGCACCGTTATTTTGTTGCCGGTCCCCGAGCTGGTCAAAGCCAAATCAAAACCAGGGTCAGATAAGGCTCGCCTGTCAACTTCAACGCGGCTAATTTCCAGGTAATTGCCTTTAAAGCTGGCATCTAACCGGCCATCCATGATGGTAAACGGAGGCTGAGCAACACCGAAGAATAATGCTCTGGCAGCAGGATCCGCAGGATTGTCCTGATTGAGTTGGTCGGAACTAGGGTAACTAACATGGTAACGGATGTCATAGAAATCAGAAGCGCCGCGAAGTGCGATCCCATTGCTGTACAAGTTATCCAGGTACTGGTCCGCAGAATTACTCGCATTTAATTTAGAATTTGTGAAATGTTCGACCAGAACGTTTCTGGTCTTTTCCCCAACAAAAACATTGTCGAAAGCAAAGCCCTCAAACCGGGCTGCCGGCGGTGTCGTGGCTTCGCTTCCAAAAGCAATTCGAATCCTTACTTGCTTACGGCTACCGGGGATGGTGTCCAAATTGGCCCGGGCATTTAACCACGTACCCGATTGGCCGGTCCAACCATATTGCCCCACGCTTTGGCCTCCCGGATTTGCAATGATTTGGTCTTTGGTGTACCAATTGATGCCCGCATCGGGCACTCCTATATTTCTCCATGTATTGCCTCCATTCACAGAATATTGCAACACCGTACCATCAAAATCCTTTTGCGTATCGACCCAATAATCGAATGAAATCATCGGACGCTTCAATTGAGAAAGGTCAAAGCAAGGCCCATTGACAACGGTCTGTTCATCGGGATAATACGTTGTACTGTCAGACGATGCAGGTACATGAGCGCCCGTCCACCACGCATTGGTGGATCCCGCAACACCTGAATTTATGACCGCTCCATTGGTCGGACCCCATTGCCAACTGATTGGATCCGCAGGATTGGAAATTGCCTCCACTTTCCACCCTCCATCACTTATGTCAAAAGGTTCGAAATAGGCTGCAGCAGGTAACGGAAAGACTGTTGTGTAAGCCAGGGTAAAAAGATTTTTAGGAAGGGAACTGCTACAGCCATCATTTGTGTCAATCGTCAGTTGCGCCGTATAGTTTGTGTTGGTCGCGTACTTATGATTGGGGTTTTTAAAAGAACCTGAAGTAAATCCGCCATCCGTCCCAACGGGCATGGTCTGTCCATTTGCCCCCGATACACTGTGCCCGTCTCCGAAATCCCATGTATAATTGGTAATGCTACTCGGAGAAATGAGTGTGGTCAAGTCATTAAAACTGGTACTGTCATTGGTACAAATCGACGACCATTTGAAATTCACGTCGGGAAGCGATCCAACCCGGACAGCTTGTGTGATCGTATTAGAACAGCTCTGCGGTGAATTGGTAGTCACCGTCAACTTCACATTCCAAATACTGGGTGTTGTGAATAAATGGCT
>DATHFS010000099.1:0-3324 GCA_035317975.1 Cyclobacteriaceae bacterium
AAATTGTACAAAACAGCATTCAGCCAATTCAAGGACAATACCACAAAACGATCAGGGATGATGGGTAATGCGGACTCACATGCGAAACCTGAAACGGCGGCACTGACCGTTGTGGCGAATGCGATCTTGAATCTGGACGAACTGGTAACAAAGAACTGAGCGATGACACAAAAGGAATTGCATACTCAACGTCTTGTAAAAGAAGCGCAAGAGACGATCATGGGCAAGCAGACCCGGCGTCATTTTCTTAAAGAGAGTGCGATGGGCCTGGGTGCCCTGGCCCTGGGATCATTGGTTGGAGGGTGTGGGACCAAATCATCTCCCGGAACCTTGTTTGATCCTGCTCATCCGCTACTTCCAAAGCTGCCTCCCTTCCCTGGCAGGGCAAAGAGCGTTATCTATTTGCACATGGCGGGGGCGCCATCTCAACTGGAGTTATTTGACTACAAACCCGAACTGATCAAGATGGATGGGCAGGCATGTCCTCCCTCGTTACTGGAGGGTAAACGTTTTGCATTCATCCGGGGCATACCCATGATGCTGGGGCCACAGGCAAAATTTGCACAGCACGGCGACTCCCGTGCCTGGGTGAGTGACAGGATGCCGCATCTCTCAACGATTGTCGATGAATTGAGTTTCTTACGAGCAGTGTCCACCGATCAGTTTAATCATGCGCCTGCTCAATTGATGGTGCATACCGGCTCGCCGAGGTTGGGCAGACCGAGTTTGGGTTCATGGGTAACATACGGATTAGGAACAGAGAATCAGAACCTGCCAGGATTTGTAGTATTGACAAGTGGCGGCCACAATCCCGATGCCGGTAAAAGCGTTTGGGGAAGTGGCTTTCTGCCGAGTGTGTACCAGGGCGTGCAATGCCGGAGTGAAGGGGATCCGGTGTTGTTCATGAAAGACCCGGCAGGGATGGACCGGGACTTACGGAAGGCCTCTATTGACGCGATCAATGAGGTGAATCAGCAGGAATATGCAGTCTACCAGGATCCTGAAATCCTGTCGCGCATCTCACAATACGAGATGGCCTTCAAGATGCAGATCGCAGGACCGGAGGTGATGAACATCAACGATGAGCCGCAGTACATTCATGATATGTACGGTACCAAACCCGGCAAGGCTTGTTTTGCCAATAACGTGTTGCTGGCGCGAAGACTCGTTGAGAAAGGCGTTCGCTTTGTGCAGTTGTTTGACTGGGGTTGGGATAGTCATGGCTCCAATGTGATCGAAGCGCTCGAAGTGGGGTTCATCAATAAATGCAGAAGTGTCGATAAATGCATTACGGCCCTGATCCTCGACCTGAAACAGAGAGGCCTGTTGGAAGAAACATTGGTAGTCTGGGGCGGTGAATTTGGCCGGACCCCGATGCAGGAAAACCGGGACGGAAGGAAGGCGCCTTTTAAAGGAAGAGACCATCACACCGAAGCATTTACCATGTGGATGGCAGGAGGCGGCATTAAAAAAGGAGCTTCATACGGAGAAACGGATGAAATAGGATACCATGCCATCAGCGGAAAAGTAGAGCCATTCGATATTCAAGCCACCATTCTTAATCAACTTGGATTTGACCACGAACAGTTCACCTATCCTTTTCAAGGAAGACCGTTCCGGTTGACCGACACAAGAGGAAAGGTGATTACAGATATAATCGGATAGCATTGGAAGTTAATCTCCTGCCGATTCAATCATAAACAAATCAACCACCCGGTGCCTTCATCCCTCCTGGAATTTATTGGCCATTTTCACCCGCTGCTGGTGCATTTGCCCATCGGTATTTTATTGATGGGCTTATTGATGCAATGGGTGTCGCAAAATGAAAAATACAGGCCCGTGCAGCAGGCGATTCCCATGGTATTTTTATGCGGAACGATTACCGCCCTGCTGTCGGCCATAACGGGTTACCTGTTATCCCTGACCGAAGACTATGATGGAAAATTAGTGAACTGGCACATGGGAATGGGCATCGGCGTCGTCGTAATTTCATCCCTGCTATATGCTAAAGAGAGGAATATCAGATTGGCCATGGACAAGAAACTTTTGTCTATTGGATTACTCCTCCTGATCCTGATCACGGGGCATTTGGGCGGTTCCCTTACGCACGGCTCCGATTACCTTACCGATCCGTTGACCCGTATTATCTATAGCGATAGCACCGGAATTGCAACCATCAAACCTGTCCCCAATGTGCAGGAGGCACTCGTTTACCGGGATGTGATCCGCCCCATACTTCAAACCAACTGCTTTGCATGCCATAGTGCCCGTAAGCAAAAAGGCGGACTGCGCATGGACGATAGCCTGATGTTGATGAAAGGCGGAAAAGATGGCAAAGTCATAGAACCGAACCATGCCGATGACAGTGAAATGATAAGGCGTTTGTTATTGCCCGTGGACCACGATGACCACATGCCGCCAAAAGAAAAGCCTCAGCCAACGGAGAGCCAGATCGATTTGATTCATTGGTGGATAAGCCAGGGGGCCGGTTTTACAAAAAGGGTAAAACAACTAGGGCAAACGGATAAGATAAAACCCATCCTGCTTGCCTTGCAGCAAGTCTCCCTTATTACCAAAATGCCAACCGATATCCCGGAAGAGGCTGTTGTAAAAGCCGATGAGACCGCGATGGGACAATTAAAGCAGAGAGGCGTTTTGGTTTTGCCCATTGCCGCAAACAGCAATTACCTGATGGCGAATTTTGTGACCGACACTGTGATCAACAAGGAAGATCTTCAATTGCTGCTCGCCTTAAAAAAACAGTTGGTTTGGCTGAAGATGGGATTTACCAATGTCAGCAACGAGCAGATGGCCGTTATTGGACAATTAACTAATCTGACAAGACTGAGCCTTGAGCATACGTCTGTATCTGATGATGGCTTGAAACCCTTGCAATCCATTCAAAACCTACACTATTTAAATCTGGTTGATACGAAGGTCACAAAGGCCGGTGTCTTGCAATTAAGCGGGTTAAAATCACTTCACTCCTTATTTCTCTATCAGACAACCATCAACCAGGCAGATTGGGCAACGTTAAAAGAAGCATTCCCAAAAACGCAAATTGATATTGGTGGGTACACCGTGCCCACGGAAGTGAGCGACACCACCGAGGTGAAAGTAAAGCGATCATGAGGACTGATCTCAATATGAAACCGTCAACCACTTCAACACTTCAACACTTCAGCACTTCAACACATTAACACGTCAACACATCAAATGAACCCGCCCATAAATCGTAAAGACATCCTGATCCTGTTATTCCTGCAACTTGCTACCCTGCTCTGCTGTAATGGCCAATCAACTGAATTGTATGATCTTGGTCTG
>DATHFS010000100.1:0-8055 GCA_035317975.1 Cyclobacteriaceae bacterium
CCTGGTTGACAACCGAGATGGCAAGGTTCCTTTTACCGTTGATCAAATTGAGAAGCTCTGCGACAGAAGGTTCGGGGTGGGAGCGGATGGGGTGATCCAGATCGAAAAGGACCCCGGGCTCGATTTCAAAATTGTCTATTATAACCCTGATGGTTCGCAGAGTTTATGCGGGAACGGTACGCGGGCGGCTGTGAAAATGGCTTCCACCATCGGACTGGTGAATGGAAAAGCAAAATTCTCTGCCTATGATGGGGTTCATCAAGCCTCTATCCTGGAAAATGGCTCTATCCGGGTTCGGATGAACGATGTTTCGGAATGGAAAGAGCAGAATGGGGATATTTTCATTAACACGGGTTCCCCCCATTACATCCGGTACGTTAAAAATCTAAAAGACTTTCCCGTTGTGGAAGAGGGAAAAGCAATTCGTAACAGCGAGGCCTTTCGACCCGGAGGCACGAATGTCAATTTTGTTGAATTACTGGGCAACAACACACTTTTCGTTCGTACCTATGAACGCGGGGTAGAAAACGAAACACTTTCCTGCGGGACAGGCGTTACGGCGGCAGCCCTGGCCGCCGCGTTCAAAGGGTATACCTCGCCCATTGAAATACAGGTCATGGGTGGAAGACTTTCCGTAGACTTCAAATTCAGACAGACAGGCCTGCCTACCGGACAGGCAGGCATATTTGAAGATATTTTCCTCACCGGGCCTGCCAAAATGGTCTTTGAGGGCGATTTGGAACTTTAATTGCACACCCGTCCAAAAGAACTCCAACGGAGAAATCTTTTTAACTTTGCACCCTTTCCCGTCGCAGTAAAGATGAGATCTTAGCAACGGGAAGGTCTATTTAAACTCTTTAATTACATGTTCAAGCTAATTGCCAAACTGTTCGGGACCAAGTCGGAAAAAGACATCAAGCTCGTGATGCCTTTGGTGCAGGAGGCCATTCGCGAGGGAGAAAAACTCCTGACTGTTTCGAACGATGAATTGCGGAACAAAACCACGGAAATCCAGGCCGTTATCAATACGAAATTAAAGTCCATCGACGATCAGTTGGCTGCCCTTCACCAGCAAATTGCGGATAACGCGGAAATGGATCTTAACGAAAAAGAAGCGGTCTTCGCCCGGATTGACAAAATAGAAGGGGAGCGCAATAAAGAATTGGAAAAAGTATTGCTGGAAATCCTGCCGCAGGCTTTTGCGATCATCCGGGAGACGGCCCGCCGGTTTAAGGAGAATGAGTATCTGGAAGTGACGGCACACGATTTTGATATACACTATGCGGCAACACACGAGAACGTAAAGATAAACGGGGACAAAGCGCTGTGGTACAATAAATGGATGGCCGCCGGCAACCTGATCACCTGGGACATGGTCCACTATGAGGTGCAGATTATCGGCGGTGTGGTGCTGCACGAGGGCAAGATTGCTGAAATGGCCACCGGCGAAGGGAAGACTCTTGTCGCCACGTTTCCGGCTTTTCTGAATGCGTTGGCTAAACGTGGAGTTCACATTGTGACGGTAAATGATTACCTGGCAAGACGCGACTGCGAATGGATGGGACCCCTGTTCGAATTCCATGGGTTGAAATGCGATTGTATTGATAAACACGAGCCGAATTCGCCCGAACGGAGAAATGCCTACCGCGCGGATATAACTTACGGTACAAATAATGAATTCGGGTTCGACTATCTCCGCGACAACATGGCGCGTGAGCCCGAAGAGCTTGTGCAGCGCGGTCACCACTACGCCATGGTGGACGAAGTAGACAGTGTACTGGTAGATGAAGCGCGGACACCGCTGATCATCTCCGGTCCGATTCCGCGAGGAGACGAACACGAGTTCTATGATCTTAAACCCAGGATTTCTAAACTGGTTGACGCCCAAAAAAAACTGGTCAATCAATTTTTGAACGATGCCAAAAAGATGCTGAGCGAGGGCAATGAAAAGGAGGGCGGGGTGGCCTTGTTCCGGACCTACCGTGGAATGCCGAAGTATAAGCCCGTGATCAAATTTCTGAGTGAAAGCGGAACAAAGAACATCCTTCAGAAAACGGAGAACTACTACTTGCAGGACAACAAAAAGGAAATGCCGCAGGCCGATGCTCCTCTCTATTTTGTGATCGATGAAAAAGACAATAGTGTTGACTTGACTGAAAAGGGGATTGACCTGATCACGGGTGAAGGCGAGGACCCTAAATTCTTTATCCTTCCGGAAATTGGCCTCGAACTCAACAAAATCGAGAAAGACCCCAGCCTGACAGAGGAAGAGCGTATCCACAAAAAGGAAGAACTCATCCGCGACTATTCTACCAAGTCGCAGCGCATCCATAGCGTCAACCAGCTATTGAAAGCCTACACCCTGTTTGAGCGCGACACGGAATACATCATCGTCGATGGCAAAGTAAAAATTGTCGACGAACAAACGGGCCGTGTACTCGATGGCCGGCGGTATTCGGATGGACTGCACCAGGCCATAGAGGCAAAGGAAAACGTAAAGGTCGAGGACGCCACGCAGACGTATGCCACGATCACCCTGCAGAATTATTTTCGCATGTATCACAAGCTGGCGGGGATGACCGGTACAGCAGAGACGGAAGCATCCGAATTGTGGGATATTTATAAACTGGATGTGGTAGCCATACCGACCAACAAGCCTGTTACCCGCAAGGACGTGGACGACCTGGTCTTCAAGACCATGCGTGAAAAATTCAACGCTGTCGTCGATGAGATCGTCAACCTTACGAAAGCAGGCCGTCCCGTATTGGTGGGTACGACCTCGGTGGAAATATCCGAACTCCTCAGCCGGATGTTGCAACTGAAGAAGATCAAGCACAACGTCTTAAATGCAAAGCAGCACCAGCGTGAGGCTGAAATTGTGGCAGAAGCAGGGAAGCCTGGCACGGTAACCATTGCGACCAACATGGCTGGCCGTGGTACGGACATTAAGCTTACCCCGGAATCGCGCGGCTCCGGAGGTCTAGCCATTCTTGGAACCGAGCGCCACGAATCGCGGCGCGTTGATCGCCAGTTGCGCGGTCGTTCCGGCCGCCAGGGAGATCCCGGTACTTCCCAGTTTTATGTTTCGCTGGAGGATAATCTCATGCGCCTATTCATGCCGGAGCGGATTGCCCGCATCATGGACAGGCTGGGTCTTAAAGAAGGGGAGGTCATTTCCCATTCTATGGTTACCAGCTCTATCGAACGGGCGCAGAAAAAGGTGGAGGAAAACAATTTTGGCATTCGCAAACGCCTGCTCGAGTACGATAACGTCATGAACTCACAGCGGGAGGTAATTTACAAGCGAAGAAGAAACGCACTGTTCGGAGAACGCCTGCAATTGGATATTCTCACCATGCTTTTTGATACGTGCGAAGACATGGTGGCCAACGCGAAAGCAGGGGAAAATGTGGAGAACTTCAAGCTGAACGTACTCAGTACGTTGGGTTTTGATTTTCACATTACAGCGGAAGAAATCGAGTCCGCGGATCTGGGTGAATTGGCTGAAAAATTGTATGAACAGGGATTGACGCGGTATGAGCAAAAGAACAAGCAGGTAGCGGAGAAGGCGATCCCGATTATTAAAGACATTTATAAAACAAGGGGCGCCACCGTTCAGGAGATTTTAGTCCCGTTTACCGATGGAACCAAGCAAGTTGGGGTTGCCGCTAATTTGAAGAAGTGCGTTGAAACCAACAATGCAGAGTTGATTCGCTCCATGGAGAAAATGATCACGCTGGCCATCATCGATCAGAATTGGAAAGAACACCTCCGGGATATGGACGACCTGAAGCAATCCGTTCAAAATGCGGTGTACGAGCAGAAAGATCCGCTCCTTATTTATAAGTTTGAGGGTTTTGAAGCATTCAAGCGCTTCATCGCCAAGGTCAATGAAGAGACCATTTCCTTTCTCATGAAAGCCGACATCCCTGTCCAGCAACCCGAGCAAGTGCAGGAGGCGAGGGTGCAGCGAAGCAAGGTGAAGCTCAACGAACAGAAAGAAGAGTCTCGTTCATTGCTGTCGGGAGGGGGTCAGCCGCAGGGTCAGGATCGGCCGGTAGAAGAAAAGGTCATGCCGGTGAAATCCGATAAAGTAGCCGGCAGAAATGATAAGATCACCGTGCAATATCCCGATGGGCGCGTGTTGAAAGACGTGAAGTATAAAAAGGTAGAAGACGACGTGAAAGCGGGTCGTTGTATCGTCATTGAAGAATAGCCTGCAAACCGGTCATGGAAATGAATGTTGAAGTTATGCCGCGTCTTGTTATCCGACATTCGATTGTCCCAATTCTGTTCGTTCTTTTAAATTTCTCCTGTGCTGCCCAGAAATCTTTTGCACCGTACCACGAGGATACTTCAATTCATCGCCCTACGTTCGTCATTGCAAAAGACACGACGCGGGCGATTCCGGAAACGGAGCCCCTCCAGGCCGTCGTGACAAAGCCGACCAGGAATGTCAATGCCAAAGTTGACGCTATCCTCGACAGCATCGACCGGTTCAACCTGACCAAGCGGTTTGTGGATGGTTTTACCATTCAGATCTATTCCGGGCAAAAGCGCGAAGATGCTATGAACACGAAACAAAAAATAATTGAAGACACGCCCGAGCTGATCGCAAATCTACAGTATATCCAACCCAAGTTTCGGGTTACGGTAGGCCATTATTTTACAAAGCTCGAAGCCCAAACGGATTTGTCACGATTGAAAAGATATTTTACCGCCGCTATACTCGTGCCGGAAAAGATACTTATTAAATAAAATCAAACCCTCATCTAAGTGTCTTTACTTGAATCGGTAAAAAAACTTTCGAATGAATATGCAAAGGAGACCGTTGCCGTACGAAGGCACCTTCATGCCCATCCTGAACTTTCCTATCAGGAATTCGATACGGCCAGGCTGGTGGCGGAAAAACTAACCTCCTTTGGTTTGAAGCCGCAAGAGGGTGTTGCCAGGACGGGTGTTGTCGCCCTCATTGAGGGAAAGAATCCCTCCAAAAGGGTGATTGCCCTGCGTGCCGATTTAGATGCATTGCCCATTCACGAGGCCAACAACGTTTCTTACAAATCTCAAAACCCGGGCGTGATGCATGCCTGCGGACACGATGTACATACGTCCTCCCTACTGGGAACGGCAAAAATTTTGAATGAGGTCAAAACTCAATTTGAGGGGTCGGTGAAACTGATTTTCCAACCCGGTGAAGAAAAAAACTCGGGAGGGGCCTCGTACATGATCAAGGAAGGTGCACTGGAGAACCCCAAGCCCCTATCTATCATCGGACAACATGTTATGCCGCTTCTTCCGGTAGGCAAGATTGGTTTCCGCGAGGGAATGTATATGGCCAGTTCGGACGAGATCTACCTCAAAATCATTGGCAAAGGAGGTCACGGTGCAACCCCCGAACTCACCATTGACCCGGTGGTGATCGCCGCGACTATTATTATTGCGTTGCAGCAAGTCATCAGCCGGAATGCCAGTCCCAAACAGCCTACGGTATTGACGTTTGGAAGAATAATCGGCGAAGGAGCAACGAATATCATTCCGGATGAAGTAAACATAGCGGGGACATTCCGGGCGTTGAATGAAGTTTGGCGCCAGTCGGGATTAGCCAAAATCAAAAAAATGGCCGGAAGCATTGCAGAAGGAATGGGTGGAAAATGTGAAGTAGAAATCTCGCACGGTTATCCGTATCTCGAAAACAATCCTGAACTCACGCGCAGGATCAGGAAGGCCGCCGAAGAATATGTCGGAAAGGAAAATGTTTTGGATTTGGATGTAACCATGGGTTCCGAAGACTTTGCTTATTATTCGCACGTTATTCCCGCTTCTTTCTATCGCTTGGGTACGCGCAATGAAGCAAAAGGCATTACGTCGTATGTTCACACCCCCACCTTTGATATTGATGAAGAGGCGTTGACCATTGGGCCTGGCCTGATGGCCTGGTTGGCGATCCGTGAATTGGGAGCCAGTGGAAACCCGTAAGCGGCTGCGATCATTTCTTTTTCATTAAGTCTTTGTTAAAACAGCTCAACGTGTAGCGCTCTTCTTATATTTACGCCATACCATGAGCGACCAGCCATCCCTGCAAGAGTCCCGCACAGGCAGTGTACCGTGGAAAATTTTTCTTCGCAACACGGCCTTCATTCTGGCGGCCCTTTTCATTTTTCTTTTTGCGCTGGATCTAATGATCTCTTCGCTGCAACACGTCGGCAAGGTGGCGGCCGAATCCATTATCCTGGCCACATCGAATCCTTTCACAGGACTGTTTATCGGTCTCCTGATTACGGCCCTTATTCAAAGCAGTTCGGCCGTGACCTCGATGGTGGTAGCCCTGGTAGCGTCCGGTTCGATGACGATAGAAGGCGCCGTCCCGATCATCATGGGAGCCAATGTCGGCACTACCATCACCAGTACCATTGTGTCGTTGGGATTCATTACCAAGAAAAAGGAGTTCATGCGTGCCGTGGCTGCCGGTACGTACCACAATTTTTTTAATCTCCTTACGGTCTTCATCCTTTTTCCCCTGGAATACTACTACGGCTTTCTTTCCGGTTTATCGGAATACATCGCCTCGGCTTTTTTTAATCAACCCACCGGCCCGGTGAAGGGCGAGTTTTCGATGTTGGGCAATGGCTTTGGTCCGATTGTTAATTTCCTGGTGTCGCACATCCAAAATGGATTCGTTCTCGCCGTGTTGTCGATTTCATTGTTGTTTGGATCGATCCTCTTTTTTCGCAAAGTGCTTTCCAATCAACTGGGCTTTCGGTCGCAAGAGCGATTTCAGCGCTTTTTTTTCAAGAGTCCGCTGAAATCATTCGGATGGGGATTGCTGACGACGGCGGCCATCCGCTCCAGCACGATCACCACGTCCCTGGTAGTTCCCCTGGTAGCGAAGAAAGTGGTCAAGCTTCGTGCGGCCGCGCCTTTTATTATGGGGGCCAACGTGGGAACGACCATTACTGCCTTCATGGCGGCCATGTTCAATTCCAATGCCGCGATCAGTATAGCGATTGCCCATTTCCTTTTTAACTTCATTGGCGTACTTATTTTCTTCCCCACGCCATACGTGCGTGAGATTCCAATCAAGCTGGCCAAAGGATTGGGGAGAATTACGTTGAAATACAGGCTGGCCGGGTTTCTGTACTTATTGCTTACCTTTTTTGTTATTCCGTTTTCACTGATTTATGCCAATAAGGATGCGGTGTCGATTCGCGAGATCACCTATGAAAAGAATGACTTTGTGAGTCACCGGAAATCCTACTATACGATCATTTCGAAGACCTACGAGAATCAGCACGTGAGCAGTTGGATGGTATATGATCAGCTCCAGAAGGATGCCGAAAATCCCGACCAGATCTTTTCCGTGTATCGCCGCAAGAATCTTCTCTTTATCAACAATGAGTTGTACGAACTGAGCAAACCCGGATTTTGCCGGGATAGTGAAGACAAAGAAGGCAAATACCAGCTTTGCCTGCGCGATGTCCTGCCGCATTTTGCCGTTACTCCGGATCTTTCCCTTGATTCCGTCTATGTTTTCGAAAAGCGATTTTACGACCCTTCCGGTACTGCGGCGGCTACGTGGATCTATCTCAGCGGCGCGGAAAATATGCTGGTGAAAAAAGAGAACCGCGATGGGTCGGGGCAGGTGTTGACATCGGAAGTATTGTTTCGCCTTCAGAATAAGTAATAAGCCCTGAAAGGGCGAAGCCCTTCGTCCTGATCATCATTGTGCCGGAAGCCCTGAAGGGGCGAAATCGTATTCCGCCCCTTCAGGGCTAAATTTTCACACTTGCTATTTATTCACAGGGCTTCACCCTGTGCTGATATATGGCACCCCTTCGGGGCTTGAAAAAGATTGTAACCAATTTTAGGGGCGAAATCGTATTCCGCCCCTTCAGGGCTAAATTTTCATACTTGCTATTCATTCACAGGGCTTCACCCTGTGCTGATATATGGCACCCCTTCGGGCTTGAAAAAGATTGTAACCAATTTTATTGTATTGGGCGACAGCCATTGGAACCAGGAAACCTGACGATTAGAAGATGGCGACCAAACCAG
>DATHFS010000101.1:0-2186 GCA_035317975.1 Cyclobacteriaceae bacterium
TTTACTGACCAGGACTTTGAACGCATCAAAGCCGCCGTAAAAGAAGCAGAGAGTAAAATTTCCGGTGAGATCGTGCCTGTCTTTGTGGAGCGGAGTGGCTTTTACACCATCGCCAACTACCGCGCAGCCATGATTGGTGCCTCCTTCTTTTTTCTGATCATCATCCTGTTGGATCGCTATATGCCTTGGCTGGCTGTATACGACCCGCTGTTTATTTTTCTCTTCGTGGCCGTGGGCGGAACCCTGGGAGCAGCCATTCCCCATTTTGCACAACCGGCCAAGCGATGGTTTGTCAATCAAAAACACCTCGATGAGGCGACACGAAAGAAGGCTGAAAATGCATTTCTTCAGGAAGAGATCTTCAATACCCGCCATCGTACCGGCATCATGATCTTCGTTTCCTTTTTTGAGCGGGAAGTGATTGTCATGGCCGACCGCGGCATCAGCAAGGTAGTGGAGCAAAAAGAGTGGGACAAAATTGTGAGGGGCATCATAGAAAACATCCGCAGGGGCAAAATCGCAGAGGGAATTGAAGTCGCCATAAAACGGTGCGGTGAAATTCTGCTGGAGAAGGGCTTCCGTCAAGAACCCGATGATGTGAATGAATTACGTGATGACCTGAGAGTGCAATAATTTTCTTGCTATTCGCTCGGATAACCCGCCGCTAACCTACCCCGCCTACCCATTCAATGATACAAAAATTAATACTTCTCTTTCTTTTCCCTCTTGCGGTCTTCGCTCAACGGACCATTCCCGAACACGGAGGAGCATGGGTCCACGATGAAGCCAACGTGCTTTCGGCCGGAACGAAATCGCAACTGGAAGGTATTTTAAAAGCAGAACGCGATTCAACTTCGAATCAGATTGCTGTATTGATCATTCCCTCCCTGGATGGAGAAGCGCTCGAGGATTTCTCCCTTCGCGTAGCTGAGAAATGGAAACTGGGTAAAAAAGATACGGACAACGGCGTCCTGTTCCTGATTTCCATCGGAGACAGAAAGGCAAGAATAGAGGTAGGTCATGGTCTGGAGGGAGTCCTTACCGATGCCCTTTCAAGCCGGATAAACCGAAATGAAGTGGCGCCCCATTTCCGCCAAGGGGATTACGATGGTGGAATTCAGGCCGGGGTGATCGCCATCATCCGGGCTATTAAGGGTCAGTATGTCAATGCCGATCCTCCCCATTTAACAAGAAGAGCCCGCTCACCGTGGACCACATTAATTTTTATTGCCCTGATTATTATTTTCGCGGCACGAAACAGACGAAAAGGAGGAGGTGGCGGACTGGGTGGAATGTGGGTGGCAGGCGGACTGCTGGGTTCCGGCCTTGGGCGCAGTTCAGGGTCATGGAGCTCCGGTAGCGACTTCGGGGGAGGCGGAAGTTTTGGCGGAGGAGGATCTAGTGATTCGTGGTAGCACACACCCTACGTTAGTACTTCGGTAAGGATGGCCTGACTTCCCCTTCGGAGAGTGCCAAGCCTCGCTCCACTCGGAAGGGCTGTTCCAGGAAGAGAGTATAGTGCACGTGTGACTTGATTTAACTAGGATGAAAAGGTTTTGCCTACTGCCGATTGCCTACTGCCTACTTTTTTCAGGTTTGATTGCCCTGTTTTGTCTCACGATCACTTCCCCCGCCTACTCCCAAAAGGCCATCCCCGAACTCTGGGGCCAGCGCATACACGATGAAGCTAAAGTGCTTTCGCAAAATACCATCGACCAGCTTGAGGTTCAGCTCAAGAAGTACGAAGACTCGACCACCAACCAAATTGCCGTGTTGATCATTCCTTCCCTGGCAGGTGAAGTATTGGAAGATTATTCCATGCGCGTGGTGGAGAAATGGAAACTGGGTACAAAGAAAAACGACAATGGCGCACTCTTGCTCATCGTTATCGATGACCATAAAATGAGAATTGAAGCGGGACACGGGTTGGAAGGGGTACTCACCGATGCACAAAGTAACCGGATCATTCGCAATGAAATGGCGCCTGATTTCCGGAGGGGAGATTACGATGCAGGTGTTACAGCCGCCATTCAGGCGATGATAAAAGCCATTGCCGGTGAATATAAAGCCAATGATACCGGAACCGGTACCACAGCGGAACTTGGTTTGAAAGAACGCATGCTCATCGGCTTGTTTGTTTTTGGTATCCTGGGCGTGTTCACTTTTATCGCTCTGTTTTCCAAAGG
>DATHFS010000102.1:0-2965 GCA_035317975.1 Cyclobacteriaceae bacterium
TTCCGGCTCGTATTCATTTGCATCCGGTTATTGTTATTACCCGTTGATTGGTAACGGCTCACAGTCCGGTTATTGCTTCCCATCATCTGACTTCGGTTTACTGAAGTCCGGCCCCCATTCACTGTCCCCTGGCTTCGGATCCCTGAAGTCCGGCTGCCATTTCCATAACTCCCGTTCCGGTTTCCATGATTATTATAATTCCCCCTGGAGCCATAGTCATTTCTTGGGCTTTGGTATCCATGATACCCCCCTCCACGACCACCATAGGCATAGCCTCTATGATAGTAGGTATTGTATCGACTGTAATAATGGGGATAGTGCCGGTATCCAAAACCGAAAAACCAATTTGAATAAGCAAAGGAAGGAAATCCCCAAATAACGATCCGTCCCCCGCGTCCATAATAGAATCCGGTATTGTAATAATAGGGCACGGGATACCAAATGGGCGTAGCATACCAATACGGATAGCTGAACCAATAGGGATAGGGGTTATAGTTGTAATAATTGTTAACGACCGGAGCCGAATTGGAATACGTGTCCTGCTGATTACCGAGATAGGAGTCCACGGGGCTGTCGCTTTGAGCATACGTGGATGAAAAACGATCCGCTGCGCTTTGCATTTCCTTCTGCATCTCCGGATTATTTTCAACGTCCTTCTTATAGTCGGCAAAGTCTTTCCGTTGTTGGTTGTTCAACGAATCCAACTGCTCGACCACCGCATTTGGGTTAGCCCTGTAGTCCTCCCCCAGGCTTGTGGTCAGGTCAATGTTTTCCGTTAGGAGGTTCATCACCTCCGGCCGCGAAATCACCTTTTGAAAATCACCTTGAACCTGTTGAGGATAATCGGAAATGGTTTTTTGCATAGCCTCTTCCGAAGACTGATAAATGGAATGTATTTTGGCGAGGTCATTAAAATGGTTGCTATAAACATCCAGGATACTGGATTGGGTCTCTTTGGGAAGACCTTCCAGAATACGTTTTACCTCCTCTGTACTTTTCCTTCCATCGCGAACCAGCACATTCAGCCTGTCGGGAAAGCGGCTGAGCTCATAAAATTTTGCCTGTTCCTCGCGAGGATAACCGGAGATCAAGTCCTGAAAGGATTGACTGGAGCGGGCCTGAATGCGTTCCAGCTTCACCAACACCTGCGGGTACTGCGCGACATCCAATACCGCCGATCTCAAATCCGTTGAGTAGGTTGCAATGGAAGAAACAATGTCCCGGTCCCCGTTGGCCGGAGCAGTGCCATCCGATTGGCCTAAAGCCGGCTGAATAAACCCGATGAGGCCTACCACCCATGCAAACCTCAAATCCATCATCTTTTTCATAGTATTTTCTGGTTTACTTATGCAGTGTATACCCTTATATAATCGTGCCAAAATACCACTACTGTCCGAAAGATGGCCATTAGACAGCGGAAAACGGCATACTGTCATAACTACCAGAATGAACCCTTCTGATTTTAACGTTTTCCTTTTAGGGCACGATCCTGAAGCTTCACAAAAGAGTAGCCCATCTCCCGGAGTCGTGGAATGGCTTCCTTCAGCGCTTCATATCCATTCCACTCCGGGTGGTTCATGTGCATGATAACAATCGCACCCTGGCGCGCTTTTCCTACAATATTGTTTCTTATTACTTCGGCCGCAGTTCCGGCGATGGCGTCGCCTGACAAGACATCATAACCAATGATCCTTTCTCCCAATGCCTTGGCAATCTCCCCGCAGGCTTCGTCCGTTGTAGCGGTTGCCGAGCGATAGAAGACGGGCTTGCGGTGAGTGATCTGCTCGATTTTTCTTGCATTCAATTCAATTTCGTCGACAGCCTGACCTACGCTTTCTGTGCCGCGGATCCCGTACATCGATTGGCCGTTGATCGAACAAAGGCGATGCCGGAGCCCATGGTTTTCAATTTCAAACAAGGTGTCACAAGCTAAGTCATTCATAAGATCAGGATGCGCATCGATCCACAACCCGCCGATAAACAACGTAGCCTGAATTTTTTCCCGTCGCAGCCAACCGATCAGTTCTTTATCATAGCCGTTTCCATGCGGTCCTCCGCAAGCGTCGAAAGTTAATGCCAGTATTTTCTCATTGGTGTCAATTCGTTGCGCCCCACCTTTTACAAAAGGCCCCACCTTTCCCGGTGGCGTGTTTTGAAACTGGGCGACCATGCCGGCCTTTAACTTTTCATAGTCCGATTCCGGTGTTTGACCCAATAAAGCACCGGAGATCAGGATGGCGGGGCCCAGGATTAGGTATTTCATAATGTGATTCAAAATTCAAGATTTAATCTTAAATGTTTATTTTTGCGGCCAATTTAACCTGGTCAACCCAGAAATCTGAGTACATGGTCTCTGTTTCGAACATTTCTTATTTCATCGGTGGGCGCCCGTTGTATCAAGGCGCCTCTATGTTTATCAAGCCAGACGATAAAATAGGCCTGATCGGACTAAACGGACGCGGAAAATCTACCCTGCTCAGGATCATTAACGGCGATTTGAAGGTGGATGAAGGCAGTATCAGCAAATCCAAGGATTGCACGATCGGTTTCCTTAACCAGGACCTGCTTTCCTACCAATCGGAAGATGCTATTCTCACCGTCGCCATGGAGGCGTTCAAAGAGGCGGTAGATACACAACGACAGATTGAAAAGGTCCTTCATAAACTGGAGACAGAGTACGCTGATGACCTGGTCGATAAATTGACCTCGCTACAGGAGAAATTCGAGCACCTCGATGGCTACAGCATGCAAGCGAAGGCGGAGGAAGTATTGGAAGGAATCGGATTCACCACGCAAGACTTACACCGGCCGTTGAAGGAGTTCTCCGGGGGCTGGCGCATGCGGGTCATGCTGGCCAAGCTTCTCCTGGAGAAGCCCTCCCTGCTCATGCTCGATGAACCTACCAATCACCTCGATCTGCCTTCTATCGAATGGGTTGAAAATTACTTGCCCAATTATGACGGCG
>DATHFS010000103.1:0-4133 GCA_035317975.1 Cyclobacteriaceae bacterium
TTTCTTGAGTGTCGCCTCGTGTTGCTGGAGAGGGGTAAGCATTTCTTCCGTGAAAAACGTGGAAAAGTAGGTAATGGCCTTGCGAACCCGATCCTCCAGGCGTGCTGTACCGGATTCCGGGACTCCATTCACAAGTTGTGCTAATTCAGTTCTGAATTTAGTAGCCACCTCCTGTTTTTCCTTTGCCTTGACAGACAACAATTCTCCAAGTGCCTGGGATGCCTTTGGATCAGGAAGTTTTTTACCCGGTAACTCTTCCAGGAAATTCTCCAGAGCGGTAAGGACCTTTTTGAAATCAAAGGTTTGGAGCAATTGTTCTCCCCAATACCGTTGCCGTTCGAATCCCAATAGCCGCTCCAGTTCTTCGGCTTCATTTTCCCGGCTTGCGAAGGCTATTACCCGTTCATCCGTTGAAATGCTCTCCCGTTGTATTCTGGAATGCAGCATCAGTCCTTCCAGGGAAGTACACCTGCTTAGCGCCACATATACCTGACCCGCGGCGAAGGAAGCGCCTGCATCGATGATTGCCTTCTTAAACGTAAGTCCCTGGCTCTTATGGATGGTAATGGCCCATGCAAGCCGTATGGGGAACTGTTTGAACGACCCGATCTCTTCTTCTTCAATCGCTTCCTTTTCGCGATCAAAAGCATAGCGGATGTTGCGCCAGGTTTCGCGATCCAGGAGAATATCCCTCCCACCCTCCGGAAATTCCACGGTGATCTTCTCTTTCTCTATGGACTTTACCAGGCCAATTTTTCCATTGTAATAACGGTGTTTCGGGTCAGAGTCATTCTTGATAAAGATGACCTGGGCCCCCTCTTTCAATTGCAGCTCCATATCCGTAGGCAATGCTTTATCAGAGAATTCCCCTTCAATGCTTCCGCGAAAGCGGTGCAGGGGGCCGCTCAATTTTGCCAGGGCGGATGCATTGACTGCATCGGCTTTGTAATTGTGCGTGCAAAGCGTAACGTAATTCTCAGCCGCAGGAGGGTTAAACTGGTTATTGAATTTACTGTTGAGTAAAAATAAATCTTCCGCATCTACCTGGTTGTTCCTGACGCGGTTCAACAAGTCTATAAATTGCTTGTCGGTTTGCCGGTAAATTTTCTTTAACTCAATATACAGCGGCGGCGACTCCCGAACCGTTTGGGAATGAAAGAAGAACGGGCTTTCATAATGTTCCCTGAGTGTCTCCCACTCTTCATTCTTTGCGACGGGGGGCAACTGAAACAGGTCTCCGATATACAACACCTGGACACCTCCGAATGGCCGCGACGGACTTCTCCTGAAATGGCGCAGGATCGTATCGATGGCATCGAGCATATCGCTACGCACCATACTCACTTCATCGATGATCAGTAGTTGCAGTTCGTTGAGCAGTTCCAGTTTATCTTTACCAAAGCGAATATTCCTGAAAAGGCTATAGCTGTCAGCCACTTCCACTCCGTTGAATTTCTTTTGCTGAGAAGGAATAAAGGGGCCAAAAGGCAACTGAAAAAAGGAGTGCATAGTCACGCCCCCTGCGTTGATCGCGGCTACGCCGGTCGGAGCGACCACGACACAATTCTTGTGCGTATGCTGTACAATATATTTGAGAAACGTTGTCTTTCCCGAGCCTGCCTTGCCCGTCAGAAAGACAGAGCGATCCGTGTGATTAACAAAATCAGCTGTTATTTTGAAAATGGGATTATGATCGTCAGGCTCTGTCACTGACCGGGATTCGCAGGATTACCAGGATTCGCAGGAAAATCGGAATTTTTCAAATCCCATCCGAGGCATGCCATTACAATCAGTAAAAGTATCCAGCTCGAAGCCAGGGTGACCTTGTTACCAATCAAATAGGGTTTGGGTTCGAATTTAAATTCGATAACGTGCCTTCCGGCAGGGATCTCCAAAGCACGTAGGACATAATCAGCTCTCAGGATGGGAACTTCCTTTCCATCGATGGTTGCCTTCCAGCCTTTGGGGTAATAGATCTCCGAGAAGACGGCCAGACCATTTACGGAAGATTCTGATTCGTATGTAATTCGCGGAGGCGTTACTGATGTTACTTTAATCCGGCTTAGACTATCAAACCCGGGTGTTTGAACGGGAAACCTGGAAACGTCTATTACGCCGACTTCTTTTGTATTTACTTCGCTCACTTTCTTTAACTCCTCCGCCGGTGAATTTACTTTCATCACCTCTTTGACAAACCAGGCGCCGCCATTGGCATACGAATTCGCAATCACATTTTTGATGTCGGGTCCGTAAACAACATATTTTGTATTCAGCATATTCAGTATGCCGTATTTTTTGAAATCCAAGGTTCCCGTTCGGGCATCATTAAGGAGTTCTTCGGTATCAGCAATCATGGCAGAGTCATACAATTCCTGATAACGGCGCATCTTGGCGCCATGATATCCCCCCAGCGAATTGTGATAATAGGACGTCCGCGCATCGCGCAAGGCTTGTCCCGGGTCCTGGGGATTGAGGTAGTAGACCCGGTAATGACTGGTGTCCTGTCTTATGCCCAGATCCGCAGCCGTTGCTTCCAGAAACGTGTTGTCGCGTTTGCGCTTGAAATGATCTTTCGTAAAATAACGTTTGTCGACGATGGCCAGATCCAGGGTAACCATTAATGCCAGGAAACCACAAAACAAAAGAGGCGAAAGTTTCTTGGGCACATTCAGCAGCAACAGGATGAAAATTGAAAAGATAAACGCAAGGGAGCGAAACGCGTCGCTGCGAAGTAAACTTTTGCGGTCATCCCGCAAGGCGCTTAGAAACCAGGCTGGGAATTGCGACTCGCCTTCCTTCACAAAGCTGCCCATTCCGGAGAACAGAAAGATCAAGAGGCACAACCCGCCCGTGAGCGACGCAGCGATAACGAGTTTCTTTCTTGCTTGTTTCGTGATCTCGCCCGACAAGAATTTTTCCAGGCCAATCATCCCCAGCAAGGGCATGGAAAAAAGAATGATGACCAACGCGAAGTTGACCGAGCGAAATTTATTATAGCCGGGAAGGTAGTCGAACATGAAATAATTAAAAGTGGAGAATGCGTCGCCCCAACTCAGAAAAATGCTCAACACACTCAGCGGCACCAGCCACCAGACCAGTTTCTTTTCGGCAAACAAGATCCCAAGGACAAAAAGAAAGACGATGATGGCCCCGCTATAATAAGGTCCCGCTGTCCCTTGTTGCGGTCCCCAATAAGCAGAAGTAGCGTTGATCAGTTGATTGGCTAGCTGGTTGTCGCGCGACTGGACTAAGGCTTTATATGAATTGCTATTCTGATCATTCCCAAAAGCATTCATACTGCTTCCTCCATAAAATTCGGGGATCAGCAACGTCATGGGTTCATAAATTCCATAATTGTAAGCAAATGCATATTCCTTACTCAATCCCGACTCTCCGCCTTTCTCCCCCGGAGCAGTGAGTTCGGACGGACCGCGAATGGAGTAACGCGTGTATTCCGTAATCGCCCAGAACTGTCCGAAGAAGGTCGCTGCCGCAATCATAGCAGCGGGTACCAGGACCATCAATGAGGTAAAAAATTCGCGGAGTTGTTTTTCACGGAAGGCTGTTACGAGTTGAACCAATCCATACACGGCAACGATCAACATTAAATAGTAGGTGATCTGAAGGTGGTTTTCGCGGAGGTGCATGGCAAGTCCTGCTGCCGTGACACCGAATCCCAGTATTCTCTTTCGACTAAACACAAGGTGAATACCTGCCATCACCAACGGCATAAATGCAATGGCCCCGATCCGCGCATTATGTCCAACCGAAAGCCCGATGATCATATACGATGACAGTCCAAAGGCAATGGCTCCTGCAATGGCGAGGTAGGGCCTTACCCGAAAAGCAAGCAGAAGGATATAATAGCATATGAACGCAATGAATATATTATTGACTGGATGTGGCAAAAACAGGGACAGTACCCTCTTCATCCCGGCCACAACACCGTCGCTCCATTGCAAATTAACCAGGTAGGCCGGCATGCCGCTGAACATCGAGCCTGCCCAAAGTCCTTCCTCTCCCGTAGCATCGCGGTAATCGCGGAGTACTTTACTTGAACCGAGATGTTGTTGGATGTCTTGCTGGTCAAGGCTTTTATTGTCAAAAAAGATCGGACTGAAGAAGACAAGAGT
>DATHFS010000104.1:0-8918 GCA_035317975.1 Cyclobacteriaceae bacterium
ATTAAAGGTGGCAGTGGACAGAACTGAATAGTAATGTAACCAACCTGTATTCCTTGTGTTCTTTGTGCTTTCTTCGTGGACTTAGTGGCCCTGCATTTCAGAAAATAGTAAGTTAAGGCCGAGATAGATTAACCTAGCGACAAACCACCGATTACCGATCACCGATCACCGATTACCGAATGCCGATGCAATAGTCCACTTCCGGACACCTTTTTTCACGACCGGACGAATAGAAGTGCAACTTTCCTCAAATTTGTACCGTCTTAGACGAATGGGCCCCTTGGCATTATTCTTGGCTAACAGAGTAGTCGTTAGTCATTTTGGGAATTGGCGGTAGCAAATTCCCCTGATAATCCCTATACTGATGTTCAAATGACAACTGAAACGACTAACTCCATGATCAAACTAAAGGACATTGACAAGTACATTGACTCACGTTTCCAGCGGACGTTCATCCTGAAGGGAATAGATTTAGAGGTTCAGCAAGGTGAATTCGTTACCATCATGGGGCCCAGCGGATCGGGCAAATCGACACTGATGAACATCATTGGCATGCTGGATGAACCCTCTGCCGGCGAATATTATTTTTTCGATGAGCCCGTGCATAAGATCCGGGAAAAGGCGAAATCGGAGATGCATAAAAATTACATCGGCTTCATTTTCCAGGCCTACCATCTCATTGATGAACTCACTGTCTATGAGAATATTGAGACACCTTTGCTGTACAAAGGGGTGAATGGTAGCCAGCGCAAGAGTATGGTCGCCGAATTGCTCGATCGTTTCAATATGGTGGCGAAGAAGGATCTGTTCCCGGAGCAACTCAGCGGCGGCCAGCAACAATTGGTGGGTATTGCCCGCGCCATCGTAGGACAGCCTAAACTGTTATTAGCCGATGAGCCTACGGGTAATCTGCACTCGGAGCAGGGCAAGCACATTATGGACATTTTTGAAAAGTTAAACAGCGAAGGCATTACCATCATCCAGGTGACCCACTCGGAAGAAAATGCCCAGCGAAGCAAACGCATCATACGCATTGCCGATGGGGCGGTAGTAACGGATGAGGCGGTAAAAAAGGAATGAAAATTATGAAAAGAGGATTTGTATTCATCAGCGTCTTAGCGGGTATGATTTTCGGGCTCAATGCGAATGCCCAAAATAGAGTGATGACATTCGAGGAAGCCGTAAAGATTGCTCTGAAAAATAGTGTACTTCTGAACATCCAGCGAAATAACCTGGAATACAGTCAGATGCAAAAAATGTCCAGCATTGCCGGCGTAGGTCCCAGCGTGAGCGTGAGTGCAGCGGCCTACCAGGTCAATGGTAACTCCTTCAATCAAAATGCGGGAAAGGTTATCAATGGTATCCGGGATAATGTTAATGGTACAATCAGCGCAAACCTGAATCTGTTCAGCGGATTCAATAGGATCAATAGCATCCGACAATTCTCCAACCAGTTGGAAGCCCAGTCCTATTTTGTCAATCGCACGGCACAAGATGTTATCAATACCGTTTCGACGCAATATTTGAATGTGATGCTGGACGTGGAATTATTGGTAATCGCCAGGAAAAATTTTGATGCTCAGTCAAAACAACTTCAGCAAATTACAGAGCAGGTTAACCTTGGGGCGCGGTCTCCAGTGGATCAATACAATCAAGACGCTTTGACAAAAGCGGCCGAGTTGCGTTTTGTTCAGGCGGACGTTGCGCTGGGGAATGATAAATCCCTCCTTGCGCAGACGCTTTTACTGGATGCCTTTGATGATTTTGATGTGGAACGACCCAGTTGGGACGTCAATGAAATCGGGAGCCAGGTCCTGAACGCGGAACAATTGGCTGATAACGCAAAGCAATTCAGAGGCGATTATTTGCGGGCAGTAAAGGCAGAATCAGGCCAGCGGTTTGCGATGATTGCCGCTCGGGGTTTGATGCTGCCGTCCCTGTACGCCTTTGGAAATCTAGGGTCAGCCTACAACTACCAACACGGTGTTCCCAAGCTTTTGTATGACAGCTCAAGGCAATCCTATGTCAACAATACCGATTACCCTCGCCCTTTCGCCGAGCAGTTTAAGACGAACAATGTATATAAAAGCTACGGCCTTCAAATGAATCTGACACTTTTTAACGGTCTTCAAAACCGTACGGCATTTGTCCAGCAAAAGGTCCTTTATGATAATAGCCAGTTGAATCGCAAAAACCTGGAGTATCAAATAAGAAATGACATTGTACGGGCAGTAAGAAATTTTGACGGAGCAAAAAAGGCCTTTACGGTGAGCGTCGATCAGTTGAAGTCGGCAGAGATTGCCTTTGGTTTTGAGACCGAGCGATACAACCTTGGCGTGACAAACTTTGTTGATTTTACAAATGCCAACCGGGTATATGTACAAGCCGAGACCGACAAGGCTCAGGCAGAGTACAGGTTGGTATTCCAAAAAATACTTTTGGAATATGCTGCGGGTACCTTAAAACCCGAAAACATTCAAAAGTAGGGATTCAGCCTTAATTTATGGTCCCGGAAAATCGGGATGATTTAGATAAATTTTTTAACTTTGCGGCCCATTCAACCAGAATGGGCCGTTTTGATTGGTTTCAGAATGGATTGTTAAACCAAATTTGCGGCAGAACGCCTGGCTGACGCATGTAAATAGGGCGATTTTATGGGTAAAGTACAAAAAGGGGTCCCTAAGGACTCCAAATCGGATGCACCGAAGAAGCCATTGGCGGCAAAAGGAGCAGATGCGGACGTCGATGTAAAAACCGTTGAACTCGAAAAAGACGAACTCGCGGAATTCAAGGCTGCCAAGAAGGCGGAAGAAGAAGAAGGCATCAGCCGGGTGATCCACGATGTGACCACGCGCCGCGCTTCCACCACTTCCAACGTTACACTCGAAAATTTCAATTGGGATGCGTTTGAGACCAAGGGTTTTGGTGAAGGATATTCGCACAAAGAAAAGGAAGACTTATTAAAGCAATATTCCGGTACCGTTACCACCGTCAGCGAAAGCGAAGTGGTAAAAGGTATTGTAGTGGGCATCAACGACCGCGACGTGATCCTGAACATCGGTTTCAAATCCGATGGGCTGGTTCCCCTGGCGGAGTTCAAAGACATGCCCAACCTGAAAATCGGTGATGAAGTAGACTTGTTCATCGAAGAACGGGAAAATGCCATGGGCCAATTGATCCTTTCCCGCCGGAAAGCAAAACTGGTGAAAGGATGGGAATATGTTCAGACCGCACTGGATAAAGACCAGGTGATTGAAGGATTTGTAAAGCGCAGAACGAAAGGCGGATTGATTGTCGACGTGTTTGGGATCGAGGCTTTCCTGCCCGGTTCGCAAATTGACGTGAAGCCGATACGCGACTTTGATATTTATGTCAATAAGTCGATTGAGGTGAAAGTCGTGAAGATCAACTACACCAACGACAACGTAGTGGTATCGCACAAGGTGTTGATCGAGAAAGACCTCGAGCAACAAAAAGCAGCTATCCTCACCAACCTCGAAAAGGGCCAGGTGCTGGAAGGCGTGATCAAGAACATGACCAACTTCGGGGTGTTCATCGACCTGGGAGGTGTAGACGGTTTGTTGCACATCACCGATATTTCATGGGGACGCATCAACCATCCTGAAGAAGTGTTAAAGCTCGACCAGGTGGTGAAAGTAGTGGTCCTCGACTTTGATGAAGACAAGAAGAGAATTTCCCTGGGCATGAAGCAATTGACGCCTCATCCATGGCAGTCCCTGCCGGCCGAAATTGTGATAGGGTCGAAAGTGAAGGGCAGGATTGTGAACGTAGCCGACTATGGAGCGTTCCTCGAACTGCAGCCGGGAGTAGAAGGCTTGATTCACGTCAGTGAAATGAGCTGGTCGCAACACCTGCGCAATCCTCAGGACTTCTTAAAAGTGAACGATGAGTTGGAAGCCGTCGTGCTGACTATTGATCGCGACGAGCGCAAGATGTCGTTGGGCATTAAGCAATTGACCGAAGACCCCTGGACACGCCAGGATGTATTGACGAAATACGCGTTGGGCACACGCCACAAAGGCATTGTACGGAACCTCACCAACTTCGGATTGTTCATTGAGTTGGAAGAAGGCATTGACGGCCTGGTGCACGTATCCGACTTATCGTGGACGAAGAAGGTAAAACACCCTTCGGAGTTTACCAAAATCGGTGAGAACCTCGAAGTTGTGGTGCTGGAACTGGACGCCGCTAACCGCCGGTTGGCCCTCAGCCATAAACACATCGAAGAAAATCCATGGGATACCTTCGAGACGATCTTTACGATCGGGTCGATTCACAAGTGTACGATCATCAATAAGAACGATAAAGGAGCGATCCTTGAATTGCCATATGGTATTGAAGGATTCTGTGCCGCCCGGAACCTGGCCAAGGAAGATGGTTCCAAAGCCGAGATCGGGGAGAGCCTCGACTTCAAGGTACTGGAGTTCTCTAAAGAGGACAGAAGAATTGTGCTGAGCCACAGAGCCCTTTATTCTACAGAAGAAGAAAAGGCACCGCAGCCCCAGCAACAACAGCCTCTGAAGAAGAAGCCGGTAGCTCCGAAAGGCAAGACGATCGACAAAATCAACCAGGAAGCCGAAAAGTCGACGCTGGGAGATATTGAAGCATTGAGTGCATTGAAAGAGAAGATGAGTGCATCCAAGGCGAAACCTGCAGAAGGCGAAGCAAAACCAGAGTAATGGTATTTGGTAATTGGTGATCGGTGGGCTAAGTTCGGTAAACAGGCGACAGTCCACCGATTACCGATCACCGATTACCGATTACCGATTCAAGGTCTCGTGGCCGAGTGGTTAGGCAGAGCTCTGCAAAAGCTTCCACAGCGGTTCGAATCCGCTCGAGACCTCGGAATAAGCCGTTAATCACTATGATTAGCGGCTTTTGCATTTAATGGGTCAAGGTATGGGTCAAGATTAAGTCGCTCCCACCTCAAAACTTTCTTCACCGAATGTTAACACTTTCTCTTTCACTCCTACCGAGATTTGGATCAACAAACCTGAATTGAGTTTATGGAAAAGAAAGACATTGGCCTTTTGACTATTTTATTTGTTGTTGCCTCGCTAGCCTCTTATGGATGGTACTGGTCTGTGGGGAACTCCTGGCCACACGAATTAGGTGCCCTGTTTTCTGGATTGGGATTTGTGGCTCTCGTGGGTACACTGATTTTTCAAGGGCGCGAGCTTAAAGAATCTCAAGAGGCACGCAAGTCTCAGAACGATGTCATGAATAAGACTGCCCTTTTGCAGGGCTATACCACCTGGCTGAAATATAACGAGGACCAGGTAGCGGTATATAAGAATCACATTGACACCACTCTGAAAGAGCTCCATGCGGATCAAGTCAAAGAAGCGGCCAAGCGAATCGATGACCTTTTGAAAGATTTAGAAGTGCGGATTCGAGAGAAATAACAAAGCAGTCTTGGACTACCTATTTAGCAACTCACACTGGTGCACCTTGAGGGCCTTGGCGATCTTGTAAATAGGTTGCACGACCGATCTTGTACCGGGTGAGCCTCTTTTCACGAAGCAACTGGACGGATTGTATTTGATATATCCAAGTTTCTGGAGGTCGTTGATGACACTGTGATGGGTTGCCTTGGATTTGATCATTGAACGATCCATAATCATTCTTCGCGAAATAATAAACGGGCTCACGCACTGGGCTCCAAGCCACGCCAGACATAGCACAGTATACAAGCTGAAGTGGGTAGGTTTGATATTTGTTTCCGAGGTTATCCGTTCCAGAAACTCATTCAGCTGTTGCAGGTTGTCTATTTGCATTCCGGCGTGATGAGTTCCTATAAATTGAAGTTTTTTCCATAAAAGTGTGGACTGCGCTTATGCGGTTCAAGCATTTTTTGTATGTCGTCATAATCGTAAAAAATGACGCCACCGATTTTTGTGAAGGGCAGGGTGCCATTGATGCGAAGATTGGCGAGTGTGCCAGGTGAATGCAATAAAAGTCTCCTGACCTCGTGTGATTTAAGCCATTTTCTGGTGGGAGTAACATGCCCTTGGCCGAGGAGCTACTTCATCTCTTCGATAAGCTCGGTTTTAAGATTCTGTAGGTCGTCTAGTGTGGGTAGATTTGCTGCCATAAATTGGTTTGGTTACATGAAAAAATTGGCAATGTTTAGCTAAAAATGTCTGATGCAAAGAACGCGGCAAAACTTATTGTTTAGGGAAAGGAATTGGATGATCAAGAGATATTTTGACTCTCCAAAGAGGCACAAATCGAGTCAAAAAATATTACCAATACTGCCCGATCATTTTCAGAAAGGCAAAAATTGCAAAAAGCTTCCTCGTATTGCAATGGAACTCTCTAGCGCGGAGATAGACCGGAGCGGACGAGTATCGAATCGACTCTTCCATGACCCTAGACGAATGTCGCAGTTTTATCGTAATGAGTTTATTGCCACTGTATGCAATTCGTAAGGAAATCCAATCAGCTATTCTACTGGATAATCTCGACCACCCTTTCGGGACAGGTTCGTAATTGCTCAATCCAATACCTCCGGAATCGGCAAAATAAACTAGAATGATCTAGCAATCAAGCCGCACAACTGATCTGGGTGAATGTTCGCTTTGTAGACGAATACTTTTGTGGTATCGTGCCAATAGCTATATTTATGCGAAATTGAGCTTGTCTCTGGGAAATTTATCCTATCCAAGCTTGGATCATTTTCTTGGTCCTGCATTGTATTCGATTGGTCTGTTAGAAAAATTTTATGGCGATAGGCGTGAGTTTGGCACCAATGATAGGTTTAGGGGCTGAACCGTCAGTTGACGGTAAAAAACATGGGCATGGCAATTATTGATTTTATACCTGAACGGTATCACACTGGTTTCCAAAACATTTTGTTGATCTCAGACGACGATTTCCGCGCGTTTCGGAACTCCCTGTCTAGTGCTCCACTGGCTGTATCCCCTTCCTCTTTGGCACAGAGCATAGAAGAGGTAAGCGGCAAAGAGTTTCCGGACTTGACAGAAGTTTTCATTTCAGTGGGTAGTCTCTCGCCTTACTTAGAAAAAAATAAAATCAGTGAGTTGATTCAAAATATCTCAAAAGTTGCAGTTAGGGATGATTTGATTAAGGCTGACCAGCAAAGGCTTTTTGAAGAGCGATTGTCATTCTTAATTAATGATGAGCATATTTTCTATTCAGCACGCGGTAGGGACCTGATAACTGAGTATGGTGAGATATTCTTGAATGGTCGGGTAATTACAGACATACGACCAATATTCGGAATCGACATAGAACAAGAACCCTCGTGCGGACTTATTGTTCACAACCTGCATATTCACTATCAAAAGGAAACCGAATCATCGCACAAAGATATTTATATGGTGCTTGATTCGTCTGACATAAGAGCGCTAAAGGAAGTGCTGGAGAGGGCAGAAAAAAAAGAAGCGAGCTTGCTTCGGATCATGGAAAAATCGGGAATGAAAAGAATACAATAATACAACAAAGGGACCATGGATTACATGAATCAGTGCTATACACCGAAACACGAAACAATGAAACACTCTTACAACAAGCACGTGGGTTCTTGGGCAGGTGCTTGGACATGGCGGGAGAAGCTTTCAAGGCGAGACAAAGGCGATGATTGGAAAATTCAGTTTGTTGGCACGTCTAACGAGGCAGCCATTGCTAAGGAATTTGAAGTGCTTTCTTCGAAATGGAAAGCAGAGACATCGGGACTATCGAACATGCTTCACATAACACGGAATGATAACTATCTTGACATCATAGGCATGGGAGACAAGGTTGTGCCTTTAATTCTAAAGGACTTAATGAAATCACCTCATCATTGGTTTATCGCCTTGAAAGCAATAACGAAGGAGAACCCAATCGCGAATGCCCACATCGGGAATGTTAGGAAAATGAGCGACGATTGGTTACAGTGGGGCAAGAAAAAGAGGTTGATCTAATCTTAATTCTAATTGTCTGGCATAACGAAAGGCCGTGTATGACGCATTAAAGAAAAAGCTCTGCCCACAGCTCAGCGCACAGAATTCCCTCAAGACCAGCGACCCAACTTTGGATTATAACTGTCTGGCCTGGGCCATCGGCAGAACGGATGTTTGGATGGATATTCCGAACTATTTTCAACCATTTCTGAATTTGGAACCAAGCACTTTAGACCATAGCGCCAAGGGCTACGCCAGTCTTCTAGAAACAGAATTTGGTTTTGTCGAATGCGACAGTTCGAATATGGAGGATGGTCACCAGAAGGTGGCACTTTATGAGAAAGACGGGGATTGGACGCATATTGCTGTTCAACTCGCTGGGGGTAAATGGTCAAGTAAATTGGGAGGTCTTGAAGATATCACTCACGATTCAGTAGACGTATTGGCCGGCGGGCAATATGGTCATGCTGTCATTTTTATGAAAAGGCCAAGTAATTGAAATTGCCGAGGGATAAGTTTTGGGATGCGGAAAATCAAGTGCTTGATCATGCATGTGCTCTACTGTAAACCGGTGTGTAGAAGCGGAATTATCGTAGTTAGCAAGAAGTCTTCTTTTCGAAGCCTGCTGTTTAGCTTCAGCAAGATGTAGGAATGCCGACGCATTCGTAAGACTACAGCAAGGCCAGACCCCCGTTTTGTGGTGTCGGCAAGATGGGCGAATGCTAGCGCATTCGCCAGAATAGGCAAGGCCAAATCCCAAAAAAACGAGATTAGCAAGATTTACATTTGTTAACACAAATGTCCAAGGACACATTCAGAATGACCTTGGGCTTGCCTCGGAACTCGGCCGCCGGGGGACCACAATTAGCTCCATAAAATCGACAGTAAGTCTTTCAACCTATAAGGGTAAAACTCTGCCAAATAGTTTTAAACGTCCATTCAAAATTCCTAAGCCACGAACGTCTCATAGGGGCCCAACAGAGGCGGCAT
>DATHFS010000105.1:0-3770 GCA_035317975.1 Cyclobacteriaceae bacterium
AAATATTCCTGTTGTCGTTCCTTAGCCACGATACTCCTTAGCTCAGCGCCAAGAGTTTCAATTGTTATCTTCAGGAAGTCATTCTCAATTGTTTCCATTCAGTCTCGTTTCGGATTGTCTCCCGCAGATCACGCAGATTTACGCATCGTCTCCCGCAGATCGCGCGGATTTACGCAGAATGACGCATGCAATCGATTCTGCGTAAATCAGCGTGATCTGCGGGACATGACTCTCATAGTTTGACAGCCTGCCTGGCCAGTAACTTCCATTTACCCTTTTGTTTTTGCCATATCAGCAAAATACCAATGTGGGCGGTGCCGGGCGTTCCATTATTTACTACTTCAGCATTAAACGTGTGGCGAACAATGGCCGTGTTGCCGGCCATCTTTATGGTCTGGTCGGAAAGCTGAATCGTCTTAAAAACATTCTTGCCGCTGGCAATCGCCTCTACAAATGCGGCTTTATCCTGAATCAATCCGTTGGAGTGACCATAGCTTAGTTCGTCTGCAGCGAGAATTTGCAATGCTGTTTTGTCAGCGTCAACCATCGCCTTGCGTAGACTTTCTACAGCTGCCGCCACCTCGTGTTCATCGGAGGATTGGGCGGATAAGAAAGAGATTAACGCCATAGAGAATAATAATGACAATGCGGATTTCCGTTTCATAAAAATAGGGTTTTTTACATTATATATGTTTAGAACTCTAAAGTTAGGGTATAATGTGTAAAACGCATAGGACCAGAAACTTGGCGAGACACCATAATCAGACTAAATTTGAAATATGGTGGTTAAGCTTATCCTTGCTTTCTTTCTCCTCGCTCTTTCGTGTGGGGTGAATGGACAGGATAATGTCGGAGCCGGCCATGCCCTCCGTTTTGATGGCGTGGATGACTACATATCCTTAGGTAATATTTATGATGATCTGAAATTGCCCCTGACCATCTCGGCCTGGATATTTCTAGATCCCGGGGGTCTGGGAACGATCTTTTCAAGCCAGGAAAGTTCGACCCTTTACAGTGGATTTCATTTTTACGTAATTCATAACGCCATGATAATTGAGTATGGTGATGGATTAGGACCCTATTTTAGTCCTGACTATAGACGAGGAAAGGAAGGTTCCGTAGAAAATATTTTTGGAAGGTGGGTCCAGGTTACGGCTATTATGCGCGGAGCCTCTGACATGGATTTGTATTTAAACGGCGTCGACATAGGAGGTACATACATTGGTAATTCTCAATTCCCAATGGAGTCTTCCGTTCCTTTGGATACCGCCAAAATTGGCTACCGGTCCTCTACCGGGGTGACCTACCATTTCCAGGGTATCATGGACGAACTTCGCATTTGGAACCGGTCGTTATCGGAAGATGAAATTCGCGAACAAATGTGCAGGAAATTGAGCGGGAATGAGCCAGGCCTTATAGGATATTGGGACTTTGATGGCACCAATGTTTTGACGGATCGGTCGCCTAATCATTTTGATGGGCAAGTAAAAGGAAATCCAATACGCGTTTATTCGGGGGCACCCATCGGCAATAAAAGTGTTTTATTGTATACGAATGATTGGAAGGCGAAAGTTCTTACGCTACAAGAGGGTCTCGACAAGGTAAGGGTGGCCAACATTACAGGCAATCCAAACGGTTTGCATGCGTATGAGGTTACCGGCTTTCCCAGTCAAGCCGGAGGCCTGAATTCATCCGCCGTTTCGAAGCCTTATTTTGGAATTTTTGCGGCGAGCACGGAGGTAGGCAATTTTTTTGATGTTCGCTACACGTATGAGGATAGTGCTGTCTGCAAAGTATTTACGAGGTCGGATAACAGTACTCCGTTCTGGAATGAAAACCCGTCCATGGTGACCCGTGTTTTTGAAAGGAGCGAACTGATTAAGGAATTATCGGACACCACTTTAAAAATTGACCTTGGCCCCGATGAAGCACCTTGCACCTTTTCCAACCCAAGGATAGTAATGCCGTTAAAGGATACGACCGGATTTGAGTTTTTGTGGCAGGATGGATCCACGGGTTCATCGTATCTCGTCTCCGATTTTGGTACCTACTGGCTGATCGTCAATGATGGTTGTAACCGTGCAACAGATACACTTACCATTTACAGGGTCGGAGTAGACAACCTTTCAATTCCAAATGTGTTTACCCCCAATGGAGATTCACTAAATCAGTTTTTTGAGATCGATCAACGAATGGCAGGCAGTTTGTTGGTCATCTGTAACCGGTGGGGGGATGAAGTCTATCGTTCCGCGAGTTACCATAACGACTGGGATGGGGCTGACCTTCCGGCAGGTGTTTACTTTTACAGACTGGTTGGGGGGCATTGCATCGATGAGAAAAGGGGGACGTTGAGCATAGTGAGGTGACGGGAGTCCTGAGTCTTGAGTCCCCGGTCTTGAGTTGGCGACAACAAGTGACGTACGGATCACCTACTCAAGATCAGGGACTCAGGACTCCAGACTACTTTCCGGTTTTCACCTTATAAATAGTATCTACCAGCCCATCCTTATACGTATCATGCGAGAGTTCCCAGAACATGATACCCTGCAGTTTCTGATCGAGAGCATATTTCGTTTTGATGGCGATTGACTTTTTGTCATCAAATGTTGCGAATAATTTATTGGAAGCATCATAGGCATAGGGCGCCTTTGAGGTGTCGTCCCAATACTGTTGAAAGCCGGACAGCCTTGAGGGGAAGTCTTTATAGTCAACCCCCATCTTGAACTTACCGGTTTGATACAAACCGTTTCGCTCTGCCGCTACGTTTTCCCAAACCCGGGCATAAAAGGCGGCTCCAATGACAATCTTATTGCGCGGTACTCCCATCTTAATAAGGTATTGAACAGCATTATCGGTCGATTCCTTTTGCGATGGATTGGAATAGAGCGCCGTATGGTGTCCTGTCGCAGTAGAATTGCCGTTGATCAGATCATACGACATGATATTCACCCGATCGACATCATTCATGACGGCCCAGTCAACCGATTCCTCCAGGCATTTCTGAAAACCCCCGACGGCAAAACTAAGCTCGTAGCGTTTGCCAAATGCCTCGCGGAGTGCTTTCACCAAGGCGGTAAAGTTGGGCTTGTCTTCCGCTTTGAAGGAATGGCCCGGATATCCTTCAACGGTCGGATACTCCCAATCAAGATCAAGACCATCAACATGAAAGGCGCGGTTTAATTCGCGGGCGGATTGAGCGAATTCCTTTCTGGCAGCGTCCGTCGAGAAAACATCAGAACACGTACGGCATCCCCCCCACCCTCCCAGGGAAAGAATGATTTTCAGTTTCGAATTTCGCTGCTTCAGTCCGACCAGTCTGTTGATCGTCAGGGAATCCTGTTTATTATCAATGGTAAGTTTATTAGCGGTCAGGTGACAAAAGCTGAAAATGATGTGGGTTAATTTCTCAGCTGGCAGGCTGTCAACCCTTTCCGGCCCACGCGAATAATAGGCCAGAACAGTAAAATCTTTTTTTGATTGTGCAGCGAGTTGTAGTTGTGATAGCGACAGTGCCAGGAAAAGAGAGTATGCAATGACTTGTTTCATTTGTATATAGAGTTTAGAATGGAGATTCTGCGTAAAATAATAAAAACCTATTAATATATGACCCTTTTGCCTACCTTACTGACCGCAGTTTAATTATACGTTAACCCCGGGCTGGCACGCTTTTTTGTCGCGGACACGGGCTAAAAGGTTCCAGTAAATCCCCACCGTCAACTTGGCGGGGTTTGGGAATCCCGGAACCAGGCCTTCTTGCGAGAGGCGCTTTG
>DATHFS010000106.1:0-2848 GCA_035317975.1 Cyclobacteriaceae bacterium
ATCCAGGTGCTAGATCACCTCATCCTGACCAGTGAGGGATACTATTCATTTGCAGATGAAGGAATTTTGTGAGGACATAAGGCCAAATAAGGCCTGTCTCGCTCAAAATGAATATCTTTGTTTATGGAACTGTCAGCCAACGATAAGAAACTGCTTCGACGCTACTTCGTGAATCGCCCGATTCGCAGGGCGTACGTCTTTGGCTCATATGCACGTAAGACCGCCGTACGCAAAAAAAGCGACCTCGACATTTTGGTGGAACTGGACTATAGCCAATCAATCGGGATGAAGTTTTTTGGCTACCAATTGGAACTTGAGGAACTCCTGAAGAAGAAGGTTGACCTGGTCAGCGCCGAGGGGCTCTCCAAACACGTAAAGCCTTTCGTGGACCAAGACAAGGTCCTGATCTATGAAAAAGGAGCTGACTGACAAGGTCAGAGTATCGCACGTCCTGGAGGCCATCGAAGAAGTGGAGAAATACCTCAGGGGGCCAATCCTATCAGGACTTTCTTGATAATTCAGAAAAGAGATTTGCTACGATAAAGCAAATTGAGATTGTTGGTGAGGCATGCAATAGGATGTCTAAGGGATTCAGGGACAAGCATCCCGAAATCAAATGGAAAGAGATCAATGGTTTCAGGAATATTTCCATTCACGAATATTTCGGAGTGGATAAGCAGATCGTCTGGCAGATAGCCCAGGATGATCTACCCGTGCTAAAAAAACAATTCAATAAAGCAATCGGGGACATTTAAAGGGGGGAACAATGACCGAAAAAATTACGTCCAAAATAGAGTACCTAGCCACGATGAAGGGTATCGAAGGCCTTTTGAAAAAAGCCACGCGGGCTGGAGGCTTCAAAGAACTTGAGAAAAGTGAAACGGCCCGGCTCAACCGCTTGTCGAAACTTGCAGAGGCCTATGAAGACAATTCTCTTAGGCTAATGCCAATAAAATAATAAGCATTCATCACCGACCGCCAAAGGTAGCCGTTGCTCCAGGTTTGTCAAGGGCAAGGCACGTGCCGATTTTATTTTTATTTTTTTATTGGAATCGCCACCCTTGACAACCCTTCCGCAACTTGCTGAAGGGTGGCTTGAGGTGATGAAGGAAACGTAGTCATGGACAATTTTTCTCACGCCAAAAATGGACTAACTTCAATCTTTTGATCCTCATTCTGATTCATAATCAATGGTTGGCCGAAAAGTGGTTTGGTTCTTTGGTGCCGGCGCGTCACGAGGGGCTGGCGCTTATACAACTGCCCAGAAAAAAGGGAAGATTTATATTCCAACACAGGCCGATTTCTGGAGTACCGTCCTTAAATACTCCAGTGTTGCCGATAGACATGTAATTGAATCTTTTCTGTTTCATTATTTCAAGATGTCCGGAATTCCGGCCAAACTAAATCATCCGACTAGGGCTAAACTGTTAAACAACATAAATGTAGAGGAGGTATTCACTTTTTTAAGTGAACGAATGAGCACCGAAACTATTTCACCATCTTTGAGAACGTATTTTGGGAATACTGTCTGGCCAACATTATTAAGATCGGTCACAAATACTCTTAGTCACTTTGACGCAAACAATGAGACCAGAAAGGTTTATAGAAATTTTAACAATTTGTTACTGAGGGCCAGAGACTCGATTGTGTCGTTCAATTATGATATCATATTAGAAAAAAGCCTGCCAACGTCAAGTAACTGGTATTATGTGCCATTGAGGCAAACTGGAATTCCTTTGTTCAAGCCCCATGGATCAATTAATTGGCGAATAAAAAAGAACGGCCAACTGAGATTCTTGAAAAACCCTACAAACGCCGCGGTGATCATTGCACCAACTCACCTGAAATTTGTGTCAATAAATCAGGCGGAGTCTCAACCCAAGGCTGGCTTTTTTAACCAGGCAAATGAAATTCCTAAGATTTGGAGCGAAATGGAGAAAGACATGAGACAAGCTAAGGCATTGGTGTTCATTGGTTATTCATTTCCCGACGCTGACCTATATTTCTCTTCAGTTATGCGGTCTGTCTTTGAGGCCGCCAACAAAAACATTCTAATTCTGATCGTTAATCCAGATGCAGTCAGAATTTCGGAGAGACTAAGACAGAGATTTGCAGTTAAGGGGAGGGTCAAGAGTTATTTTGACTTTGAAACTTTCTGTAAGGGCACTCGAACGGATATTCTAAGGTAATTTTCAATACAATACTAAGTCACGATACTTGTGTTGGAATTATTTCATGCCTCGTCAACCTTGATAAACGTTATTTTCAGTGGAAAGGATTTTATAAAGGAGAGGTAATCTCTTTTGCCATACGGGATGAGTTGTTCAAGGAATCAGTCCTAAACAAAGAGATCGAATTTACGAATCGTTTTGCCATAAATTGCGTGCTTGAGCAGCATAATGAATATTCCGGTATGGTCTGTACCAGGGATTCCGCTAATCACCTGTACCAGGGATTCCGTTAATGATCTGACCCACCTCCTGTTCGAAAGCTGTCAATATTCCGGTAATCATCTGACCCGCCCCCCGTATTAGGATTTGATGCTAAAGTGACTTCGTTTTAAGGCGTACAAACCCTTGAAACGAACATGTCACAACCCTTACGTATGCATCAGATTAAACGAATTATTGAGCTTTATCATGAAGGTCGAAGCATCTGGGACACCAAGCGGCTGACCAGTTTATCCCGCACCACGATCCGGGAATAACATACCAGCTTATGCAATTTTGGCAAAGCAAACCGTTGGCAGTAATTGGGCTAGCTCGTGTAGAGATTCCAAGGAGCTAGACCAGTTTTTTTCGTCTGAAGCTGACCACATTTAGCGATTCATAATCAGGCATTTGAAATT
>DATHFS010000107.1:0-2625 GCA_035317975.1 Cyclobacteriaceae bacterium
AGGAATTCCGGATAACCGAAATACTCTCGCTGTGCCCGCCGTGGTACGCTGTGGCCGCCGTGGCCCTTTTGCATCGCAAGGTCACAGCGGGCACGGCGAACCACGGCGAACACGGCGGGTTCAGATTCAAAACATTGGAAACTAATATTGCGACCAAATTATATAAACCAAAACTCATTATGAAGCTGGCAGATATACACTGGGGAATCATCGGCGCGGGCGACGTATGCGAAGTAAAAAGTGCTCCGGCAATGAATAAGATTGCAGGGTCAAAACTCGTAGCCGTTATGAGGAGGAATGGCGAAAAGGCCCGGGACTTTGCCCGGCGGCACGGTGTACCGAAATGGTATGACGATGCCGACCAGCTCATCAACGACCCGGAGGTAAACGCTATTTACATAGCGACCCCACCGGACAGCCATGAACACTATACCCTGAAGGCTGCGAAGGCCGGCAAGCCGGTGTATGTAGAAAAGCCGATGGCAAGGACCTATCAGGAATGCCTGTCGATGATCGACGCCTGCCAAAAAGCAAACGTGCCGTTGTTTACCGCCTATTACAGGAGGATGCTGCCGAATTTCCTGAAGATAAAGTCCCTGTTGAATGAGGGAGTGATCGGTGAGGTTCGCTATGTGACTATTTTGCTCAACAAGACTCAGCAGCCCAATATTGTTGGAGCCAGCAAGAGTGCCGATAATTGGCGGATCATTCCGGATATTGCCGGGGGTGGCTATTTCTTTGACCTGGCCTGCCATCAACTGGACATACTCGATTTTCTTTTCGGACCCATACAAGGTGCAAACGGCTATGCCGTCAATCAAGCCGGCCTCTACCCGGCAGAAGACATTGTTGTTGGTTCTTTTTATTTTGGGAATAGAATCATGGGCCAGGGAACCTGGTGTTTTACGACTTCCGGGACGTCCGACAAGGAGGTGACCACGATCGTTGGCAGCAAGGGCCAGATCTCGTTTCCTTATTTTGGAGATCACTCCGTCACCCTGGAAGTCGATGGCAAAGAAAAGGAGGTGATGACGTTCAACATCGCTGTTCATATCCAGCAGCCCCTCATTCAAACCATTGTCGATGAGCTTCTGGGGAAAGGCCATTGTCCCAGTACCGGAGTCTCTGGCGCAAGGACGAATAAAGTGATGGAGCTTATTTGCGGGAGGATGCCGGGTTGATTCAGTAACTCCCTGATATTAAACACATAGATACATAGGCACATAGGCACATAGAAGGCCCATCGATGGCTTAAATTCTAATGTTGCTATGTACTTTGTGAATCTATGTGAACTAAATTGTTACTGCCTTGAAGTAAGCAATAGATACATAGTCATAGCCAAATATCATATGCCTATGTGCCTATGTATCTATGTGCCTATGTGTTATGTATTTGTGTATCCTCTATTTCACTCCAACTTCTTGAGACTACTCTCGTTAAACAGTTCGTACCACAACCCCACCCGCATGAATTGGAAATTCGGAAGAAAGAAGAAGGAGAGAAAACCTCAGTCCTTTGCAGGAGAATGGGCGAATGCCATTGTTTTCGCAGTCGTTGCGGCTACGCTCATACGATGGTCCACGGTACAAGCATTCGTTATTCCTACACCCTCCATGGAGAACTCGCTGTTGGTCGGTGACTTTCTTTTTGTCAGTAAGTTCCATTATGGGCCTCAGACTCCCCGGACCCCGCTGCAGGTTCCGTTGACACATCAGAAATTCTGGGGAACTGAAATACCCTCTTACCTGCCGTGGATCCAGTTGCCAACCTATCGCTTTCCGGGGATTACTAAAGTGAAGAAGGGAGATGTTGTGGTCTTTAACGTACCGGCCCGGGAAGAGAATGATGGAATAGACTACCCCGTCGATCTTAAAAACAATTATGTAAAGCGCTGTGTGGCCGTCGCCGGCGACCGGCTGGAAGTCAGGGAGCGGCAGGTTTACGTCAATGGCGAAACCTTGGCAAACCCGGAGAACATGAAGTTTAGTTACCTCGTGATGGCGAACAATGAAATTCATAAGCGCAATCTCGCCAGCCTGGGATTGGATAAGGACGATTACTATTTCCTGGGACGCACCCGGGAAGACAAAGCCGTGTATAAAATGTTCCTTACGAAATCGCAGTTGAGCGAAGTAAAATCGGTTCCGTTTGTGACTTCCGTAGAGGATGATTATTCGACACACAACGGCCCCAACCCGCGAATCTTTCCAACCTGGAAGGGCGCGCCTTGGAATGAAGATAATTACGGTCCTTTGGTTATCCCTAAGAAAGGGATGAAAATAGTGATCAATGATTCAACGTTGGCGTTTTACGGAAAAACAATAAGGTTGTATGAACCCGACCACGGGTCTGTAGAAGTGAAGGAGGGTAAAATGACGGTCGATGGAAAAGAGGTCGATGAATACACTTTTCAGCAAAATTATTATTTTATGATGGGCGACAACCGGCACAATTCACTGGATTCACGTTTTTGGGGATTTGTCCCGGAAGACCATGTTGTCGGTAAAGCGTTGTTTGTCTGGTTACCCATTGATGGGGACGCAGACTTGCTGCATAAAGTGAGGTGGAACCGATTGTTCAATGTGATTCAATAAGAAAATGTCTGAACTGTGATTCTTGTGATT
>DATHFS010000108.1:0-2845 GCA_035317975.1 Cyclobacteriaceae bacterium
AGCATAAAAAAGCATTGGGAAATCTCAATCCCAGTTCACGGATCATGGTTTTGAAATCGTTGCCGCCGTGGCTATTGAGAATAATGAGTTTATGGATCCCAAAGCGATCGAGTACCTCCACCACATCCCGTAATACAGCGAGTTGGGTGCTGGGATTCATGTTCATGTCAAGCTTTACATCAAATTGCCCTGTGTTGACACCAAAAGGAATGACCGGCAGCACGATCACCTTTGCCCCTTGCTCCCAGGCCAGCCTTGCCGCTTCGGCCGCTACGCTTTCGGCTTCGAGGACATCCGTACCGTAAGGAAGGTGGTAGTTGTGGGCTTCGGTAGCGCCCCAGGGGAGGATAGCAACCTGATAGGCTGTCTCTTTGACAGTTTTCCAGTTGTTTTCAGCAAGAATATAGGGTCTCATGGGATGATTTAAAATTTAAAAGTAAAGATTTAAAATTTGGAAGAACCTCTCAAATCATAAGTTTTAAATCCATAAATCTTAAACCTTAGATGCTTCTGGCCGTAACCTATTGCAACATTTATCGTATATTTACGATATACAATACGATAATGGCTACGAATAAGAAAGACGAATTCAACAACAAAGAGAATGAACTGGCTGATTTTGCCAATGCCATCAGTCATCCCGCCCGGATTGCGATCCTCAAGGAAGTCGCCAGGCGCCAAACCTGTATCTGCGGCGAAATAGTGGAAGTTCTCCCCCTGGCCCAGTCCACCGTATCGCAGCATCTCAAAGAATTATTGAAGGCCAAACTCATCACGGGTACAGTAGACGGAGCCAAGTCCTGTTATTGTATCAACTGGAAATCATTTGAAAAATTTGAAAAAACATTCAACGAGTTCTTCACAAATACAAACGCTCAAAACCCCGAATGCTGTTAACCCTAAAACCAATATAATTATGAATACTCCCCTCTTCCCAAGAATGCACGTGAGTTTATACGTGAGTGACCTTGAAAAAAGTATTGACTTTTACTCCTCCTTCTTTTCTACCACGCCCGCTAAGGTCAAACCAGGCTATGCTAAGTATGTGTTGGAAAGCCCCTAGTTGATTATATCATTTGTTGAAAACGCGGAGCGCGTGCAGCAAAATTTTGGCCACCTCGGTTTTCAGGTGGAGACGGTCGAGGAACTCAACATCAGGTTATGGGAAGCCCGCAAAAAGAAGTTGGTTTCGAAAGAAGAAACCGGCACGAATTGCTGCTATGCCAAACAAGACAAGTTTTGGGTGAGCGACCCCGATGGTGTGCAGTGGGAAGTGTATTATTTCCACGCCGATGCCGAGTTTAATGACCCGCATTATGAGTTGAGCAGTACGTCTGCTTGTTGTGTGCCAAAGGAAAGCATAGAGGTAGTCGGTAATCGGTGATCGGTAATGGCGAGGAATAATCAGTGATTACGTGACGAATCAAATTCACATGTTACGCGTTCTTAGTAAAATGAAGATTGCATCCTTAAAACAAGAACACTTCGAAGCGGTAAGGGAGATTTACGCTCAGGGAATAGCAACGGGCATAGCTACCTTTCAGGAGGAAGTGCCGACTTGGGAATCGTGGGATGAAAGCCACCTCAAAAAGGGTCGCCTCGTTGCGCTGAATGGCGATGATATAGCGGGCTGGGCCGCCCTTACTCCCGTATCGGGACGGTGTGTTTATGCAGGCGTGGCCGAGGTAAGTATCTATATTCATCCGAATCACCGGGGGAAGGGTATTGGAAGAGCGCTCCTGAAAGCGCTTATTGCTGAGAGTGAAAAACAAAACTTGTGGACGTTGCAAGCTGGAATCTTTCCTGAAAATGCGGCGAGCTTGAAAATCCACCAGCAATGCGGATTCCGGCAAGTAGGGTACCGTGAAAAAATCGGACAACTAAATGGCGTTTGGCAGGATACGATCCTACTGGAACGCAGAAGTCAAACAATAGGAATATGACTAAAAAGAACATCTTGTTTGTTTGTGTGGAAAATTCCAACCGCAGCCAGATGGCCCAGGCTTTCGCCGCGATTCACGGAGGAAGCGCCGTCAACGCCTTCAGCGCAGGATCAAAACCCTCAGGAAAAATTAACTCTAAGGCTGTTGCGGCCATGAAGGACGTGGGCTATGACTTGTCAAAACACCAATCCAAATCGCTGCAAGAAATTCCCGACACCGAATATGAATATGCGATCACGATGGGCTGCGGCGATGCATGCCCATTTGTTGCCGCCCGCCACCGCGAAGATTGGGACATCCCCGATCCTCGCGAAATGAACGAAGCAGAGTTTAAAAAAGTGAGAGACTTGATTGAAAGGAAAGTGGTGGATTTGTTGGAAAAAGTTGAGCCTTAATAAAAAGTTGAACCTTGTTATGAGGGCACTAACCAATTTAAGGTTCTGATCCTGTGCTTGAAGTGTTGAAGTGTTAAGGTGTTGAGGTAAAGGGTCAACATCGAGCCATTTGGTACCCACCAACATCAACACATCCGCACGTCAACACCTCAGCACAACCCCTTTATTTTAACTACGGGGAATCAGAAATTCGGCGACAGCAAATACTTGGCATAAAACTCATCAATCACCTTTACCGCCTCTTCAGGCTTGTCAACCAAATTGAAGAGATGGAGGTCTTCCTCGTGGATCATTTTTTCGGTCACCAGCACTTTTTTGATCCAATCAATCAGGCCACCCCAGAATTTTTTTCCCACCAGCACAATAGGAAAACGCCCGATTTTTTTTGTTTGAATGAGGGTTAGCGCTTCGGAAAGCTCATCCAATGTGCCGAATCCACCGGGCATCACGATAAAGCCCTGAGAGTACTTGGTAAACATCACTTTGCGAACAAAAAAATAATCAAAC
>DATHFS010000109.1:0-4947 GCA_035317975.1 Cyclobacteriaceae bacterium
GAAGAGAGGTAAAGGCATTACAAATTCTTTTTGCTCAAGTTAATCCAATGTGAGCCGGGAGAACCTCCATTTGGGGGATAAGTGGTCAAATTCTCCGGCTGTTATATCGATTTTTTCTTTGATTTGAAATTACCGAAAAAAATTTCACGCAGAATTATTTCCCGTAGATCGCGCAGATTTTCGCAGAAAGGTTTCCCGCAGATTGCGCAGATTTACGCAGAATTGGTTTGGGAATATCATGTGATTTCACTTAACCAAACAACAGCTCAAGAATACCAAAATATCTTTGACCTTTGCTCTTTACTTTGCGGTCCTGCCAGCGCCGAGGCTCTGACTACGCTGAGGCAGCTTCGTCAGACACAGTTCGGCCGGCAGGTCTCCGCCTTTTGGGATAAAAATTCTTAGTGCTGAGCCACAAAGGATCAAAAGAATGGTTGGCCAATTCTCTTCAATTGGGTAAATTATTTTAGTCGGATCATACTTATTTGTTTTTTTCTGCGAAAATCTGCGCGATCTGCGGGAAATAACTTTGTAAATTGAACAAGATTTCCCAATACCTAATCTCTCAATAATCTCCAAAAATTAGAATTATGGGTTTCACAAAACAAATTACCCGGAAAAAATTTATCAGTCAAAGCGCCACATTTGCAGCAGCAGCCATTCTCACCCCCCTGGCGCTGCATGCGAGGGAATTTGGCCATGCTGACAAAAAAATAAAAATAGGCGTGATCGGATGTGGGAGTGTATCGAGAATGTACTTTCCTCATTTGTCAAAATCGCCCTTTGTAGAACTGGTATCGACGTGCGATATCCTGCCGGAGCGGGCTAAGGCTGCAGCGGAGAAGTTCAACGTGCCCAATTATTACCCGCACATCGACAAGATGCTGGCCGGACCAAAGTTCGACCTCATGGTCACGATCACCGACATGCAGGAGCATGGCCGGTTGAACAAGCAGGCCCTGAACGCCGGTACCCATGTGTGGAGTGAAAAGCCGATGGCCAATACCTATAAGGAAGGGCGGGAATTACTTGACCTTGCCAAAGCAAAAGGACTACGGATCTCGGGTGCCCCGGCCGTGGTGAACAGTCCGCAATTTGCATTCATGGCGAAGGCGATACAAGAGGGCAAACTGGGTAAGATTTCCGCAGCCCACGCACATTACGGCCACCTCGGCCCGACCTGGTCGGCGTTCTTTTACGAAAAAGGCGGCGGGAGCATGCCCGACCTTGGCGTCTATAACCTTGCATCGCTGACCGGATTGCTCGGCCCGGCCCGATCCGTTGTGGCCATGACCAGTATCGTAACGCCGGAACGCGCCGTGGACAACAAAGGAAAAATAAAAGTAGAAGCCGAAGACAATGCGATGGTATTGATGGAGCATGCTAATGGTGCCCTCTCCCACGTACAATGCGGTTTCAACTATTTCGATCCGTACGGACACGAAGGAGCGGGTCAGGACCGCCCGACTATTTCCGTTTGGGGAACGAAAGGAAATATGAACCTGGTGGGATATGACTGGGCGCCCTTCGGAGTGGACATGGCAACGGTGGACAATGAAAAAACAGTTCGTTATGTCCCTGACCCGGGACCTTACGTTTGGCAGCAGGGGGCTTCGGTCATTTCAGAAAGTTTGGCTACTCACATCGAGCCGTTGATCAATGCCGAGCATGCATTGCATGTACTGGAAGTAATGGAAGCGGCGCGGGAGTCGCAGGCAAGCGGGAGGAGGATTACATTGCAATCGGTGTTTCCTTATCCGGTGGTGAAGTAGAGTACTTTGGCCACAATGACACGAAGACACTAAGGAATTTTAGGACATTCGAATCGCAAAAAAAAACTCAGTGTCTTTGTGTCTTTGTGGCAAGGGTTGGGCATCTCTAATTAAAATTGCCGATTGAATAAATAAAATACCGTTCATAACAGTAGTTATCTCAATGAGCCGGCATTTGAGGTGGACGAATAGGACAGTATTTCAAAAATAAACGGAGGAGCACTTCATAAAATATTTTAGCTATATTTGATTTACCCTGTGAATAAAGTTGGCAGTCATGAAATACCTATCGTTGGTGTTTTGCGCGTTTATTTTCCCGGCTAAGAGTTACGCCTACCAGACAGACGATAATTTAGTCACTCTTCAAGGACAGATTTCGGATCTGAAAACCCACCATTCCGTCAATGCAGACGTGGATATTTTCCGCAACAGCGATTTTGTCAAGGAGTCTTCCGGGAAAACCTATTCCGGGGAATTCACAGCAAGTATCAAAAACTTTGGCTGGTATATTATTTCCGTCTCCGCCCACGGATACCTCGATTCTACCGATACATTGTGGGTGACAAATTCGAAAAAAAGGACCATCCATAAAGATTTCAACCTCGCCCCCATTGAAGTCGGGCTGACGGTAGCGCTGAATAACATCTATTTCAATTTTGGTAAGACCAGCCTGTCGGAGCAATCCTTTCCGGAATTAGACAAAGTCGTCAAGCTTTTTAAAGAGAACCCGGGCGTCGCCTTTGAAATTGCAGGTCATACCGACAGTGATGGTCCGGACGATTATAATCTGATTTTGTCGCAAGGGCGCGCCCAGGCGGTTGTCAATTACCTTGTTGGTCACGGTGTGACCGGTTCGCAGTTGATGGCTCAAGGGTACGGCGAAACAAAGCCAATTGACACCAGTCAAACCAAAGCAGGCAAAGCAAAGAACCGGCGGGTGGAGTTTAAAGTTTTAACGATGGTGCCGGGTGGTGGGGACAAGCAGAATTAGGTACAGGAGCTTGATACCATTTTATATGTTCTCTGGCACTAAGTCGCAAAACCAAAATCCTTTTGTCATCACCTTAGACGGGGGCACATTGTCGGTTTTTACTTCCAGTGCCTTATACACTTTTTCTCCGACGGTAAAGCCGATTTTCTTTTTGAATAAGGGTCCGTCATAACAAAAGGTGTGATATTCCCCGTTTTCACCGCAAGGATCAACGCCAACCGGCAGCTGTTCCATAAATGATTTGTCTATTTCCCTGCCTGCCCATTCTCTTCCAAGGTATCCGTCATTCGTGCAGCAAATGACCGTTCTAAATTGCCTACTGATAAAATCATTCAGGAGCGTTGCCGTGTCCATTTTCCATAATGGGAAAATTCCCTTCATTCCCACTTTCGCCAGATTACGTTCGCGATATACTCTTAAATCCTCCAGGAAGATGTCGCCAAAAATTACATTATCAATTCCTTCCGATTTGGCTTTCAAGAAAGCGGTTTCCATTTGTTCTTCATATTCCTCGTTTGTCCCTTCTTTAACTCTCACTTTCAAGAGCGGAATTCCGATTGCTTCGGCTTGAATATCCAACAATTCCTCCCTAACTCCGTGCATCGAAATTCTTTTGAATTCATCATTTACGGTAGTTAATAAATATTTTACATCAAATAATTTCTCTGTCAGAACCTTATGTAAGCAATACGACGAGTCTTTCCCTCCACTCCAGCAAAATACTGCCTTAGCCTTGTCCACAAATCCTATGTCCTATATCTCCTTAACATAAATCCTCCTGAATTGAACCAACGCAGGCGGACTCACCCATTGCCCGTCTTTTTTTGATCCATGATGCTGGATTCCGATCGGTCCCTTTTCCGGTATCGCCGGCAGCAGCGCATTGTCAATGACGGAAATGCCATTAAGCTCCACGCTCATACGGTCGCCTTTCATGGTAATCTTGAAGGTATTCCATTCTCCGATGTTATGATCTGCATTGGTTTTGGGCGTCACACCCCGCCTCACTTCCGGCGACATCGCCTTGTCAGTCCGGTATCCGTACACTTCCCCCGATCCGATGGGCCATCCCCAGATGTTGGCCTGGCATTTTGCGACTCCCCGCAAAAGGATTCCTGAATCGGAGTCCGGGACGGTCATCGTTATCTCATTGCCCTTTTCATCCAGCTTATGCAGGCCGCTGGGCAAAATGATGGGCACGCCAGGATTTTTCCACGGCGTCTCCTTGATCCGCCAATCCACATATAAAACAAAGTCTTTGTATTCTTTTTCCGACCAAAGGTCCTTGCGGTCCTTGGCCTCGCTTTCAGCATCGTAGTCAATGACGTTGTCTTTGATTTTCCAATGTCCGTTGTCGCCGACGGGGATTTTCCAGTTAGCCAGGGTCTTTCCATCAAACAGTGAAGTAAAACCAGCGGGAATTTCCTGTGCCAGCATTGGAATAGTCAAAACCATTAGCGCAGTTGCAAAATAAATGGATTTCATAATGTAGTATTAAGTTGAACGAAGATAGTCAGTATTCGGTATTGGGTATTATTGTCTGTTATTGTCAGGTACTGTGCTTTGGATTTGATGGCGCAAAAAAATGCAAGGTCACTAAGTTCACAAAGAAGACACAAAGAACACAAAGAGTACAGAAGAATACCAACTATCGATTACCTCAAGGGGAGCATAAAACTTCCAACCTGAAACCCAATCCACCGATCACCAGATTACCGATCACCGATCACCGTTCTACCGATTCCAACACAGCCTTATCATACACCCTGCGTGCTTCCTCATAGGCCGCCGCCGCCGCACCCCGCTCTGCCGGCGAAATCCGGGATTCCTTCATCTTCCAGCATTGGTCGACTGCCTTCCGGCACCATTCTATACTTTTCCGCTCGCGAATCGGTTTACCGTTGACGGTAATAAAAACAGGATTGGTATGGGAACTGGGAAATACGCGTAGCGCTACCCAACTCGAATGCCTGATTGGATAGGCGAAGGTTACTTCTTTCCATTTCCCGTCAGCTACTACTTCGGTCGTATCAGCCGGCTCCCCATTTACAATGAGTTCGACGCGTACCTTTCGTGTTGTTCCCACGCGGGCCCGCTCGATATGCCAGTAAGGCTGCTCGGTCAGCTTTCTGTGGGCGAAGGTGGCGCCGGATTCGCCTTGTTGCTCAGAAAGGTAGGCGGCAA
>DATHFS010000110.1:0-8665 GCA_035317975.1 Cyclobacteriaceae bacterium
TCACCAGCTTCACAGTGCTTCCGCGGACGCGCAGCTCCGTGGCTTGTATCGTAAGTTGGAAATCATTGGACCTGTGCAATAAGCTTTTTCCGGGCTCCACCTCTTTCAACGCCTGAAGCAGTTTTGGATTGCGGGACGCCAATTCGGATATATTTTTGACAGAATGTACGCCCATAAACCGCCGGGCATTGGCATTGATCAATTGAACGTTTCCGTCTCCATCGAACGATAAGATTCCCGTTCGGACCTGCTGAACGACCGTATTTAAGTACTGCCAATGTTCCTCTTTTTCCGAACGCGCTTTCCGGAACGCCTCCAGGACCTCATTAAAGGCGACATTCAATTCGCGGAAACTCCTGCCTAATTTATTGTCGGAAGTGAACCCGGAGATGAAGTCGGAATACTTTACCGACTCCAGAAACCGGGTGAGTTTGCGATTCGTTTGTGCCGAAAAGTGAAACAGTTCAACGAGTTGAAAAACCAGGATGAGCGCGGTAAGCCCGGCTGCAAACACCATGTTGGGCCGGTTGATCATGTAGACCAGCAGGATCATCGTCAAGCCGATCAGAACGACCCGGGTCGCTACGCGGAATCTAAAATCATTGAAACCGAAGTTCATCTGGGGGGTCTAAATTAACGGACAAGGTAAGAGTTCCACGGGAAGTGTTGAAGTGTTAAAGTGTTGAAGTGGTGGTGCCAAGGTGTTGGGGTTGGCCCAGGGAATAGTGTTGAAGTGTTAATGTGTTGAAGTGGTGGTGCCAAGGTGTTGGGGTTAGCTCCCAGGGAATAGTGTTTAAGTGTTAATGTGTTTAAGTGTTGAAGTGGTGATCCCAAGATGTTGGGGAGTACAGCCTCGAGTAAAACCTAAACACAGAGGCTGATCACTCAATATCAACACTTCAACACAGTTAGCCACGGGATCAACCAAGCCACTCGGTACCCACCACCTCAACACTTCAACACTTCAACACTTCAACACTTCAACACTTTTCAGTTAGCCACAGGATCAACATACAGAGGTCCAAACTCCCGTCATTTGTACCACCAACTTCAACACTTCAACACTTCCGCACTTCAACACTTTTTACAACCCATACTTCTCCAACCGTCTGTACAAAGAAGACCTGGTCAATCCCAGCTCCGACGCGGCCTGCGTAATGTTGCCGTTGTATTTCTTCAGGACTTTTCGAATGAGAAGCTTTTCCACTTCCTCCAGGTTGTATTGATCAAGACTTAAAGGATGGTCGTTTTCGCGGCTGGTGGACGCCGTCAGATTAAAGTCCTCCGGCTGCAGCACGTTGGAATTGCTGAGAATAATGGCGCGCTCCAGGGCATGCTGCAGCTCCCGGATATTGCCGGGCCACGGGTGCTTGTTCATTCGCGCCATCGCCCCATCGCTGATCTTGGAGACTCCTTTTCCGTATTTGGCCGCATAGTGTTTTAGAAAATGATTGGCCAGAAGGGGGATATCCTCCAGTCGCTCGTGCAAGGCGGGAATTTCAATCTCAATAGTATTGATACGGTAAAGCAAGTCTTGTCTGAACCGGTTCTCTTTTACCATATCATACAAGGGCATATTGGTAGCACAGATCAGCCGGATATCGACCTGCGTTTCTTTGTTGGCGCCGACGCGGCTTACCCTTCTGTTTTGAAGTACCGTCAGCAGTTTGGCTTGCAGGGGCATCGACAGGTTGCCGATCTCATCGAGGAACAGGGTTCCGCCATTGGCCAGTTCAAACCGTCCGGCGCGGTCTTCCTTGGCATCGGTGAACGACCCTTTTTTATGACCAAAGAGTTCGCTTTCAAAAAGTGTCTCGGTGATCGATCCCAAATCAACGCCTACGAACGATTCATGCTGACGGACAGAGTTCCGGTGGATCGCGCGCGCGATCAACTCCTTTCCGGTACCATTTTCACCCAGGATCAGGACGTTGGCATCCGTGTGGGCTACGCGGTCAATGGTTTGGAAAATACGCTGCATGGCCTGCCCCTGACCGATGATCTCACTGTATTTTTCATTTATGGCCTCATTGATTTCGTGGTTTTTGATTGTCAATGTTTCGACCTGATCACGTGATTCGCGTAAGCGCATGGAAGAAAACAGGGTCGCCAATAACTTTTCATTCTCCCACGGTTTCAATACGAAGTCGGTGGCCCCGGCTTTGATAGCCTTCACGGCCATTTGAACATCCCCATAGGCAGTGATCAGCACGACGACCGAAGAAGGATCAATTCGTAAAATTTTCTCCAGCCAATAGTACCCTTCCGAGCCGCTGCTGACATCCTTGGTAAAATTCATGTCCAGCAGGATCACATCATAATCTTCGTTGTCCAACAGGGCTGGAATCGATTCGGGATTTTTTTCTATGTCGACCTGGGTAAAGTGGCGCTTGAGATACATTTTCGCGGCCTTCAGGAGGTCTTCGTTATCATCGACGATCAGAATTTTCCCCAGTTTTTGTTCAGTCATAACGTGTAGCGATGCGTTTATAAGGTCTCGACCTGGCCGGCCTGTAGCCCTTGACCCCATAGCCAGGACGGCATGCAATTGGCAATATTGATACCGAAAGGCGAAAGCCCGCGAATTGAAGCATAATTCAATTTTTGCCGTTTAAAGATATAAAATTCTTGTCCGTAAACGGACAGATGCGTTCACATCTGAACTGGAAACTGGCTGAAATCTCCGTAAATAGTGCCTTAATCAGGGTGAGGAGCCGTTGGCACGTTTGTTGGCAATGAGGTAGTGGATATAAACGTATTGTTCTTTCATGGATCGGAAATTAGACAAGAAGTTCTGGACTATTAAGCGCGCAGCGACCTATGGCGGCATTACGGTCCTGGTTGTGTTTGTCGGCTATCAGTTTATTTTCGCCGACCGCCGGCAAAAATTGAAGGTTGAAAAAGATAAGATCACGATTTCAGACGTTCAGCGGGGGGAATTCAAGGAATTTATTCCTCAAACCGGCATTGTGGCACCGGCACGCACAGTCTACCTGGATGCTATCGAAGGGGGTAATATCAAACGCATTGTCCGCGAAAGCGGCGCCATGTTGAAAGAGGGTGATGTCATCCTGGAATTGACCAACCTCAATCGTGAACTTGCCGTACTGCAGCAAGAATCACAATTAATTGAAAGTATTAACCGGTCGCGCGATACCCGGTTGGGCATCAAGAAGAATGATGTAGATCAGCGTACCAATCTTGCCCAAATTGATAACCAACTGGCCATTCTGGAACCCAAGTACAAAAGACAGAAACAGCTTTATGAAAAGAAGCTTATCGCCAAGCAGGACATGGAGCAGGCCGAAGCGGACTTCAAATTGAATAAGGAGCGTAGAAATATTACCTATGAGTTTTACAAGAGTGATTCCCTTAACAATATCCAACAGCTCAAAGACCTGGAATATTCACAAAGGAGAATGTCGTTGAACCTGGAAGGCATCGGGAAGATCCTGGACAACCTGACAATCAAGGCGCCCATCGACGGACAGTTGTCTACCTCACATTGGGAAGTAGGCCAGGGTGTCACGCAGGGCCAGCGGCTCGGTCAAGTGGATATTGTCGGAAGCTATAAAGTGCGGGTTCCTATTGACGAACTTTACCTGCCGAAGATCTCGGTCGGGTTACCTTCCACTACCACGTTCAACGGGAAAGACTACAGGTTGGTGATCATGTACATCTATCCGAATATCACTAATGGAAGGTTTGAAGTAGACATGAATTTTGTTGGTGAAACCCCACCAGGCCTGAGAATCGGGCTGTCCCTTCGGTTGAGAATAGAATTGGGGCAAGCCTCGGAAGAGTTGTTGCTGCCCGTGGGAGGGTTCTATAAGGACACCGGCGGCAATTGGGTGTTTGTACTGACCGCCGACAATAAAGCAGTCAAGAGGGATATCAAGTTGGGAAGAAAAAATACAGAAAACTTTGAAGTCCTGGAAGGGTTAAAGCCAGGCGACAAAGTGATCACTTCTTCGTATGAAAATTTTGGTAATAATGAAGTTTTAATCCTGAACTAGGCCGGCCTTCTTCTGATCGTTGGGCCGGTGATAGAAGTAATTTAAAGCATACTATGCAACTATTTGATGTCTTCAGCGTCTTATAAACAACCGAAACCGGATCCCACCGTAACCTTTTCAAAAAAAGCGAGTACTCCATTCAACTAAAATCTAAACTATACCATCTAACCCTAAATACGAAGAACATGATCAAACTGAAAAACCTGGAGAAAGTCTATACCACCGAAGAAGTAGAAACCACCGCACTCAACAGTATCAACCTTGAGATCAAGGATGGTGAATTTGTAGCCATTATGGGACCTTCCGGTTGCGGGAAGTCGACCCTGTTGAATATTCTGGGCCTGCTGGACAACCCGACCAACGGGGAGTATCATTTTGGGGATCACGAAGTAGCGAAATACTCCGAACGTCAGCGCGCTCAACTGCGCAAAGGCTCCATCGGTTTCGTGTTCCAGAGTTTCAACCTGATCGATGAACTCACGGTATTTGAAAATGTGGAGCTTCCCCTGTTGTACCTCAAGGTGCCTTCCGGCGAAAGGAAACAACGTGTCGAAGCCGTGCTCGAACGAATGAACATCATGCACCGCAGAAACCATTTCCCTCAGCAACTTTCCGGTGGCCAGCAGCAGCGGGTAGCCATTTCGCGGGCAATTGTTGCAAAGCCTAAGGTGATATTGGCCGATGAGCCCACGGGTAATCTTGATTCCGCCAATGGAGAAGAAGTAATGAAATTGCTTTCACAATTGAATGAAGAAGGTACTACCGTAATCATGGTCACGCACTCTCCATACGATGCAAACTATGCTCACCGCATTGTCAACCTGTTCGACGGCAAAGTAGTGACAGAAAATATTAAGGAGCATTTCCATATTTAGACTAACGTCTGGTTTATAAAGAGTTCAGGGTTTTGATGACCTTGATGCGTTCTTCATAGTTTAGGTTTAGGTAGAATAGGCCCGCCTTTTTGGGGTGGGCTTATTCGTTTTTAGGGGGAGCAGTAGGCAGTAGGCAATTGGCAGTAGGCAAAGAGGGTTCACAATTGAAAGGCAGTTGGCAATAAGTTGGCAGTAGGCAATGGGCAGTAGGCAAAGAGGTTCACTATTGAAAAGATAGTTGGCAATAGGTGGGCAGGAAGCAGTAGGCAAGAGCGTTGTGTCCTTTGTGGTTCGTTGTGTCCTTCGTGTCCTTGTATTGGTTCGGCTTCAAGCACACTAATTATTAACCTGGGTAAAGTTTTTTCAAGATTAAAACTGAACAGGAGGGTGAACGGAATTGAACAGATTCAAAAAAGAATTTATGCACGATCGGCGATTTCCGTTCAGGTAAGGCAAGGAGTTGCTTTGGCATATTATTGGCTCTTCAAAGCAACCCATACGTTCCTTCCCCTGTCTAATAATCCAACCCCTTCCTCATGTTAAAAAACTACCTCCTCATCAGCCTCCGCAGCCTGATGAAGAATAAACTCTTTATTCTCATCAATGTGTTTGGGATGGGAATTGCCATCGCCTGTTGCGTGGTGGCTTACGTGAATTGGGAATTTTCCCATGCGTGGGACGACAGCCAATTGAATGCGGAAAAAATCTATCGCGTTCAATTCTACCGGGATTTCCAGGATAAACACGAACGATGGGGAATGGCCCCGATGCCGCTGGCGAATCACATTCGTCAGAATTTCAAGGATGTTTCCGAGGTAGTACGGTACCAATCTGTCTTCTGCGACATGCGGATCGGGGAAGAGGTCTTTGACACCGAGGTAGTGTATGCCGACTCTGCATTTTTTGATCTTTTTACATTCGAATTGAAATACGGCTCATTTTCGGATTTTCATGATAAGAGCAAATTATTAATCAGCGATGAGGTAGCGCGCAAGTATTTCAACAAGGAGGATGTCGTGGGCAAATCACTTACGCAAATCATCCTGGGGAAAGACGGGGTGAGGCGGCCAAAGGAATTTGTCGTGGGAGGCGTGTTCAAACAGCTCCCGTTCAATTCAAGTTTTCATTTCGGCGCGATCACGTTGTTTGATAATTACTGGGACGTCAATACCGACCCGGACCTGAATGAAACCAGCTGGAAAAAATGGAATACGCTATTCCTTGAGATCAAGGATCCGGCGCAGGTTGCCTCCATCACGCGGCAACTTCAAAACTATGTTGAACCTCAGAATAAGGCGCGCGAAGATTTTAAAGTGACAGCCTACTTGCTGGAAAATTTCAAAGGCATGATGGCCCGCAGCCGGCAGGATCCAAGGGTTTTCAATGATGCGCTGCGGGGGGGCATTCCGCCCGAGGCCATTACCGTTCCGGCGATTATGGCGGGGTTGCTGCTTTTGCTGGCCTGTTTCAATTTCACCAATACCTCCATCTCTATTTCAAGCAGCCGGTTAAAAGAGATTGGAATTCGCAAGGTCATGGGCGGCATGCGAAGCCAGTTGATCTTCCAGTTTTTAGGCGAGAATCTCATCCTCTGTTTCCTTGGTTTATTGGCAGGGTTGCTGCTGGCCGAATGGATGGTGCCGGCGTACGACTCCTTATGGCCATGGCTGGAACTTACCTTGAGCTATACCGAACATGCCGGATTTTTAATTTTCCTGGGTTTGCTGCTTGTCCTGACTGCACTCATAGCCGGTGGCTATCCTTCCTTTTATATTACCTCGTTTGAGCCGGTCAGTATCCTCAAGGGCAAAGCAAAATTCGGAGGCACCAATTGGTTCACCCGCATATTGCTGGGCGGGCAGTTCGTCATTTCCTTGCTGGCAATTATAATGGGAGTCGCGTTCTATAATAATGGTGAATATCAAAAGAACTATGATCTGGGCTTTGCTACCCATGGCGTGATCTCTGCCTGGGTGACCAATGAGGCAGGGTACAATACGTATCGCGATGCATTGGCTTCCAACAAGGATATTGAATTAATTGCGGGTACCCGCAACCATATCGCTACATCCTGGTACAACGATCCGGTAAAATTTGAATCTCTGGTGCGGGAGGTGGACATCATGGATATCGGGGATAATTATTTTGATGTGATGGACATGAAATTGGTCACCGGGCGCAATTTTCAGAAAGACTCGGAGACCGATCACAACGAATCGGTGTTGGTTACAGAGGAGTTAGTAAAGCAATATGGATGGAGGGACAACCCGATCGGAAAGCGCCTGATATGGAAGGATACCATTCAGTTGTATGTTATCGGCGTCATCAGGAATGTTTATGCGCGCGCCTTGTGGCGGCCCATCGAGCCGCTGATGATCCGGTATGCTTCCCCGGACAAATATGAACAAGTGGTTATTAAAACAAAGCCTGAGAAGATGGCCTCTGTAAATGCGTTCATGGAAAAGAAATGGAAAGAGGTTTTCCCTAATACGATGTACAATGGACAAATGATTGATAAGGAGCTGCAGGAAACCAATGACATTAACAATAACGTGGTCATCCTGTTTGGGTTCCTGGGTTTCTTCGCGGCCTTGATGACCGGCATTGGCATGTTTACGCTGGTGTCGCTCAACATCGTTAAGAAAATGAAAGAGATCGGGGTTAGAAAAGTCCTGGGGGCGTCGGTGATGAACATCGCGCGCGTCATTAACTTTGAATTTATTGTCAACCTGGCTATTGCCACCCTCATCGGAGGCGGTCTGGGTTTCTTTGCTGCCGACTCGTTGATGGATTCCATTTGGGAGTACTATGAGAAGTTAGGATATGTAAGCCTGACGCTGTCGGCGCTGGCCATGGTGGGCATTGCTGTGCTTTCCGTTGGGTATAAAACCATCAGCACCGCTACGTTAAATCCGACAAAGACGCTGCGCGATGAGTAAATTCAACGCTTGCAACCTTTTACCTCCCGCAGTCGTCTTACGTTCAAATCGGTCCACTTCAGTCAGAAAATGTTTCGTTGCCCCTGCGCGCAAACGGATGTGCACCTCAATATAAAACAACGCTATGATTCGAAATTACCTCAAGGTCGCGTTAAGAAACATTTTCAAACACAAATTCTTTTCCGCTATCAATATTCTGGGAATGACGGTGGGGATCACGGCCTGCCTGTTGATCATTCTGTATGTTAAAGATGAATTGAGCTATGACCGGTTTCACGCCCATGCCGACCGCATTTATCAGGTGGGACTTCATGGCAAGATCGGAGGTCAGGACATTCGCGTATCCAACACCTGCCCTCCGTTGGCCGTTGCCATGGTTGAGGCAATCCCGGAGGTCGAAAGCGCAACCCGGATTTCCAATTACTTCGGTGAGGTGATTGTGAAGCTGGATGATAAATCGTTCATAGAAGACAAAGTCTTTTTTGTCGATTCCAATTTCTTTGACTTCTTCAGTTTCCGCCTGATCGAGGGCGATGCAAAGACGGCATTGAAAGAGCCCAATTCCGTTGTACTCACGCCAAAGATGGCCGGGAAATACTTTCCATCGGGCCAGGCCCTGGGCAAGCTGCTGGTGATTGGTAATGAAAATAAGACCTATAAAATTACGGGCATTGTGCAGGCAGCGCCCCCTGCTTCGCACGTGCATTATGAGTTCCTTATTTCGGCCAGTTCTTCTGATGATCTGAAAGGAACGATTTGGCTGAATAATTTTCTATACACCTACTTCACGCTTAAAGAAAATGCTTCTGTCGCAAATGTGGAGAGGAAGTTCAAC
>DATHFS010000111.1:0-7270 GCA_035317975.1 Cyclobacteriaceae bacterium
TCGACAAACCGGGGGATTGTTTTGTTGACGGGCGTGCCTTCGGAGGTGGTGCCGGTCATGTTGCGCTTCAGGGAGACTTTGTAAAACGGCTTGTTATCTGCATTGACGCCACTTTGGATGCCCTCTATTGAGAATTCAAACTTAACATCCTTAAAAAAGAAGTCGACGTCTTTCAGATAGGCTACGACATTCTTGTTCGTCACTACCTTTCTTTCTTCATCGAGGTCATCTTCGATTTGAACCTTATCATCCCTGAAAATCTTCGAATAGGTTTGGGTGACCAGCACGTCCTTGTCGCGGGCAGACGTACTGCTGCTGCCGAGCGTGTTGAGTACGAATTCCAGAAAGGCAACGATATCCCGTACTTTCTTATCATCCGCTGACGCGTCCACAGCGACGTCGGGACTGGTCGGTTTTGGTTTTTCTGTTGCTGGCTTGTTTGTTGCTGGCTTGTTTGTTACGGGCTTTTGAACGGCTGTTTTCTTAACGGCCGGCGTTTTTTTTGCCGGTTTCTGGGCGGAAGCCCCGAAAGCCAGCAAGACCAGTAAACAAACTGTGACGGTGCACAGTTTATTGTGTGTCATAGTAGAGGTGCTTTCTTATGAGATCTTTTTCTGTGTCGTTGTTTAATTTGACCAGGCCCGACATCAGCCACCCGGTGTTGTATCCCGGCCGGTTAAATTCGGACAATTCAAAATACCAACCATTGATTTGAAAGAAATGAAATTTGACTTCATTGACCGATTGGAACTTCATGTTTCCCTTTTTGATCTCATATAAAAACAGGGAGAGGTGGTCCGGTACAAAACGTTTGACGGTGAATTGACTGACGCTGTCGCTATTGGCTAATGCTTTTCTCAGATTCATAAAGTCAAGTTCATGACTCATCGGATGCAGGAACCGGCCTATTTTCGTTGTGTCCCGCAGAAAGTAAGGTTCAAAGATGTCAGCGTGTACTTTGTTGATCACCCATTTGGTGCCGAGGTGATCTTTTTCCAACTCCATGAATAAGATCACAGTCTGTGCTTTTCCATCCACGATAAAGGTAGTATGTACTTCGGAAAACCAGCCGGCGCCGTGAAAATCAAGGATCGATGACTCCGGTTTATCCAGTACCTCTTTTACAAATTGGGTTTTGAGCACATTGGAAATGCCGCTGTTGCTTTCGTCGAATAGTATTCCGAGGTATTTCTTTCTGAGTTTAGCCGTTCGAAAAAGTTTGTCACCGGGATAGAATCGTTTTCCCTTTTCATCTTCCTCGCCGTTGAATCTTCTGAAAAACTGGTTGACCTGTTTGGATTCGGCATAGAGCCTGCTTTCATCATCCATGTCGGTGACAAGCTGGGCCAGGGTGGAATGTGTAAGGAGGAAAAGACTGAAGACCAGGAGTATTTTCATTTCAAGTTATTTTAAAAATCAGTTGACAATTGACAAAAAACAACTGATCCCGATAGCTATCGGGATCGTTGTACACCTACTTTGTCAACTGTCAACTAAACCCTAATGAACAAAATTCTGCAATTCTGATCACGCGCTTGTTTCGGTAACCCGTATATCCCCCAGCAACACATCCCAGAACTCAACAATCCTCCCCTGGATCTGCGTCTTTTTCCGGTCTACATAGATGGTAATATCCTTCTTGGTTGTATCCTTATATTTCAGGCCGTCCTCTGACTCACCTTCAAAGCGCTGATAGATGGTGATGATCCCGACGTACCGGCCGTCCGGTTGTCTTTCCAGGTCGCTGATGTAGTGGATGTCGTACCATTTTATGGTAACACGGTCATAATTCAGCGCCATCAGGTGTTCAAAGTACTTGCGCACCTTATAATAGGTGACGTCTTTCGTACCCAGTGCAGAAACGCCCATTTCACTTCCCGGGCTAAAAAGTTCTTCCGCCCGGTCCATCACCCGGGTGGCTTCTGAAAAGGCTGTCTTCTTGTTGCCGATGATACTGATGTATTTACTTAAGTCCCTGACTTTTTCTAATGCGAGCGAGTCGATAGCATGTTTTCGTTCGGGGCTGATATCCGCGGTTTGCGCGAACAGATTACCGGCGATACACAAGGCAATGATCAAAGTGGACACGTACTTGGCGTTAACCATGGTTATTGGATTTAATTGATGTTTTTAATTCTTTCTTAATTCTACTTCTGTGATTTTACCCGAATTGTCAAATTGAAGATTTTCAATCCGATTGATATTCTTCTTCTGATCTTTCAGGTAGTTGAGGTAGTTTTTGATCGTCGTCGGTTTATCATAATCTTTCTGGTCGCCGGAACCGCTGATCACGATCAGGACCGGAGTTTCTGATGATGCAAAGAGTCCGAGCGCTTCGTTGATGCTGTTGTTCGTAGAGGCAGTATTGCCCGAGCTGGCGATGGCATCAAAATATTGGTTGAGTTTCACATAGGGCGTACTTTCTTTCTCGTTCTCTTTCGCTTCCCGTAGCCGCTTCGCTTCGGCATCCCGGCTCGCTTGTTCTTCGGCGGCTTGCTTTTTGCGGTCTTCTTCCTGCTGTTTCTTAAGGGTTGCCTCTTGTTCTATTCTGGTTTTCTCTGCAGCGAGACGGGCGGCTTCTGCTGCCTTCTTGGAACTCTTGCAGCCGGAGGCACAGATCAAAAGGGCCATGGCCAGCACGGCTATTTTTGCCGAATTTCGAAGGGGTTTCATCATTTTTCAGGGTTTTATTGTCTGTGTATAACGGCTCATGTAGTTAATATTATGCCAGGATTTACAGGTGTCCTGACTCCTTTGGAAACGCAAATGTAGGGCAAGAGTGTTGAATAAATTCCACACCCTGTTGAAAAATACGGTGAATTGGTTGATTTCGGGGGTTGTGCGGGCTGTGAGGTGTTGAAGTGTTTGAGTGTTGAAGTGTTTAAGTGTTTAAGTAGTGTCCTACACCAGCCATTCGGTACCCACCAACATCAACACTTCAACACTTCAGCACATCAACACTTTTCCTGTTCGAAATCGGTCGTCATAATCGCTTTTTTGAACAGTATATAGCTGCAACATGTTGAAGATCAACTATATATTGAATGGCAAGGTATTTGTCCTACAAAAGTTGAAATAATAGATATGTCTTCACGGATTTACCTGGGCGAACTCGAAGAATTGATCTTACTGCTGGTAGCCCTCTACGACAACGAAGCGTATGGTGTTTTACTCACTGAGGAATTGCAAAAGCAAGCCGGAAGAGTGATCAGTATCAGTGCCGCTCATGCGGTGCTTCACAGGCTGGAAGAAAAAGGGTTCGTACGGTCGCACATGGGAGGCGCGTCGGCCGAGAGAGGAGGGAGAAGAAAAAGGCTTTTTTGCATCACCGCACTGGGCCGCAAAGCCGTTGAAGAACTGAGAGATATTCGAAATCAAATCTGGAGCATGCTGGTTAAGACTGCTCCATCATGAAGGAAAATCATACTCCTCCTGCCTGGGTGGATCGATTACTGGAAGAATTAGCCCCGGCCGACTTAGCCGAAGAGATCAAAGGAGACTTGCGCGAACTTTTCTTTAAAGCCGTAAACGATAAGGGCGTAAGGGCTGCCAAAAGACGATATGTTTTCAATGGCCTTGGTTTTCTCGTCAAACGTTTTTTCTGGAAGAACGATCCGTATAACAACCCCAACCAATTTATGATGCTGAGCAGTTATTTCACCATGGCGCGTCGAAGCCTTTTGTTTTACAAAGGCAACACTATAATTAACACCCTCGGCCTGGTGACAGGCATAGCCTCGGCACTGGTCATCCTCACGGTCATCCGGTACGAATTGAGCTTCGATACATTCCATAGTAATAGTGATAGGATCTACCGTGTCGTCCGTGTTACCGGGACCGACTTGACGATCAGCGAGCGATCGGAATGCAGGACCGGTATTTCATATCCTGTTCCCGATGCCCTCAAAAGCGAAATCCCTTCATTGGAAAAAATAACCTCCATGGAATACGTTGGAGGCGCTCAGGTAGATGTACCAGACGGTTCTGGTGCGATAGTCCGGAAGTTCCGGGAAGAACGAGGCTGCGCGATGGTGGAACCTTCGTTCTTTACGATTTTTGATTTTAAAAATACTGGCTTTAAGTGGATCTCCGGGAATCCCGAAAAGGCATTGACTGAACCCTTCACCGTAGTCCTTACCAGGACGCTGGCCAAAAAGTATTTTCCGGATGGCAACGTTTTGGGAATGACCTTGCGGTTTGAGAAGAGCTTTGACTGTAAAGTGACGGGAATAATTGAAGATCTTCCACCCAACACAGATTTTCCCTTTACCATTCTTGTATCCTATGCGTCGCTACGCAGCTTAGCGGACGATCGGTTTACTCAAAAGAGAAAGAATTGGTATGGCGTCAATGATGAACACCAAAGTTATGTAGTGCTTGCCCCCGGGCTCTCCACTCAGGAGATGGAAAAGCAGATTGCCAAAGTCCACGCAGCCCATACAGAGAAAGAACTCTATGAATCGCGTCATTATTTACTGCAGAAACTAAGCGATATTCATTTTGATGCCCGTTTTGGAGATTTTAATGGCAGGACGATCAGCCGGCAAACCATCCTGTCGCTTGAGTTCATAGCACTGTTTTTGCTCCTTACGGGATGTATCAATTATATCAATCTGGCTACTGCCCAATCGACGATGCGTTCCAAAGAAATTGGCCTTCGGAAGGTCATGGGCAGCAATCCGCGAAATCTCGTCGCCCAGTTGATGACGGAAACATTTGTTGTTGTCTTGATTGCCGGCGTCGTCGCCCTTGGACTGGCAGAACTCCTTCTTCCCCATCTTCAATCCCTGCTCAATGTGACGCTGACGCACTACCTGTTTACTGACCCTTTTATCCTTTTATCGCTTCTGGCGATCATCGTCCTCGTGACGCTCTTGTCGGGATTCTATCCTTCGCTGATCATGTCCCGGTTCAACCCCGTCACGGCCTTGAAGAATAAATTCACAACAGAAGCTATCGCCGGGATCAGCCTGCGTAAAGTTCTTGTTGTGGCACAGTTTACCATCACGCAGATCCTCGTCGTCGGCACCTTTATCGTTGTTAGCCAAATGAAGTTCTTTGACTCCATGGACATGGGGTTTAATAAAAACGCAATCATTACCATACCGGTACCGGGACGCGATCCGGAAAGTCTGAAGGTCCTGGAAGACCAACTGCGGGCAGAGGCATTTGTATCCGGAGTAACATTTAGTTCCACGCTTCCTTCCGGTCTGAACCGTGACCGTTCTTCCACCGACATCGGAAGGCCAGAGGCTGCTTCGATGAAAGATTACCAGATTTTCGAATACCAGGCAGTCGATCCGTCATACCTGGAGGTGTACCAGATCAAATTGCTGGCGGGAAGGAATCTGACGATGCAGGATTCTTCAGGAAATATTCTTATCAATAAGACCCTCGCAAAAAATCTGCAATTGGGTAGTCCGGAACAAGCTATCGGAATGCAACTCAAAATGGGAGAAAAAGTCACGGTCGTGGGGGTGATCGATGATTTTTACTCGAACTCGTTCAAAGAATCGGTGGACAATATGGCACTGGTGATCAATGCGAAGCGCTACCGGAATGTTAGCATTAAACTCAATTTACAAGGGGATCAGGGATCGCTAATGGATGCCGTCAGGCGGATCGAAAAGATATGGACAGCCCGCTATCCGGATTCTATTTTCGATTATCAGTTCTTTGATGAAAACATCAAGGCATTTTATGCACAGGAACAGAAATATGCCCAATTATTTCAACTGTTCTCGCTTGTGTTCTTACTGATCGGTTGCCTGGGGCTATATGGACTGATCACCTTTGTCGTGAACCGGAAAAGTAAAGAGGTAGCCATTCGCAAGGTATTGGGGGCCACGCTCGCCAACGTTTTGATGTTGTTCTCCAAAGAATATGTTCAGTTGATCATCCTATCCTTTGTCCTCGCCGTACCAATCGCCTACTATGCGGTAGACAGTTGGCTCAGCAATTTTTCGCACCACATTGAATTAAACGGATGGTTATTCGTCGTGCCGGGAATTTTGGTATTGCTTATTGCCTTAATCGTCGTCGGCGCGAAATCCGCGAAGGCGGCGAGTAGGAATCCGGTGGAGTCTTTGCGAACGGAGTAACTTAATCTTTTCACCGCGGCGCGGAGACGCAAAGTAGGCGCAGAGACAAAAAAATAGTCATAATTCGAATTTTGAATATTGAACGAGGTATGGAGAATAATGAAGTGGAGGGAACTCATCAATCCGGTTCTTATCTCTTAATTACAATCTTCCTTTCCAGCACGGCATCCTGGTGGCGGAAATGCAAGTAGTAGATATCTGGCGGCAAATTGCCAACGGGGATCTCCAATACTTTTTCATTCGACTCAATCGAAAACACGTTCGTCCCAAACTTGTCGAAAAGATGCAACTGATACGGTTGGTCCAATGAGTTGCTTTGAAGGCTGTCGGAAACCTGGACCGTGAGGCTCGTGGAGGAAGGGTTTGGGTAAGCACTCATTTTTGCCTGGGAAGCGCGAACAGGACCGGCAGGATAGACACAACTTCCATTGCAAAAGAAAAGGCATTGAATGGTGGTTCCGCATGTATTGGTGGTACTTCGGCGTATCTGAAATTGAGCAGTGGTATTATTTGCAGTAAAGCTGTACCGGGTTGATGAGACCGAATGCCCCGAAACGCCTGTGCCACTAAAAACAGACAATGAAAACGTAGTCGAAGTGTTTCCGGAGGTCAGCGCGGTTAAGGTATGAGTCCCAGCGGAAAATGAATTGGCGCCCGAGCTGCAATCACGGGAATAGTTGGCTGAACCTCCATCAACAGTGATTGAAGTATATTGAGGAAGCGTACAAGTTCCCTGATTGGAAAAGTAAATGCATTGGGTGGCCGTGCCGCACGTGTTGCTTGAAGAAAGGGTAATTGAAAAGCTTATATCTGTACGTTTTGTCGAAAAACTGTATCTCGTTGGCGTTAAAGCAATTGCAACGATGGTGCCGCTGGGATCATTCAATGTAAAGGTTGTTGAAGAACTGCCACCAAGGGTTGTTTCAAGGATGTGGGGATCTGGCCCTACAGTAAAGGGGATGCTGCCCGTATTGCAATCTGAATACCACTGAGGTGATGTTCCATCGAGGGTAATAGACCAATAAACCGGGACGCCAACCCAAATCGGTTTGGGCGAAATTGGAGCCGTGCAACCGCTTGCAAAAGTAGCTGAAATTGTAGTAGACGAATTACCGTGCCGGGTGCCGACACCATTAGCGTCGATAGTTAGTGCTGACGTGTTACTGGAC
>DATHFS010000112.1:0-2810 GCA_035317975.1 Cyclobacteriaceae bacterium
CATCGACTTCCTGAAACGCATCGGTGCCGAGCAGGTGCGCAAATACTTGTCCTGTAATGCAGACTATCGGTGTGGAATCAATCATCGCATCCGCTAATCCGGTAACAAGGTTGGTGGCACCGGGGCCGGAGGTTGCCATGGCCACCCCAACTTTGCCTGAAACACGGGCATATCCCTGGGCCGCATGTACAGCGCCCTGTTCATGACGAACGAGAATGTGTGTGAGTTTATCGGAATAATGATAGAGCGCATCATAAACGGGCATGATCGCTCCACCGGGATAACCAAACAGCGTAGTGACGCCTTCGGCTACCAGGGATTGAAGCAAGGCTTCGGAACCTGAAATTTTTTGCTTGGGTTGATCCGAATCCCGATCACGATCGGGGTCCGGGCCCACCGGCTTAAGCTTCGTCAGTAACGCATCCATCGGCAGCGGATTTAACTTGTCTTGCATATTTAAAGAGTACACCGCTCGTCACACGAAGAGCGGGCGCCTTGTAATACGACCGGCGGATGGCCAAGGTCTTTTCATCCACCAATAAATTGAGCTGATGTTTGTGAATATCAATTTCTATCCAGTCTCCATCTTCCACCAACGCCAGCAGCCCGCCGTCGAACGCTTCGGGGGTGATATGTCCTACCACCAGACCGTGCGTACCGCCGGAAAAACGGCCATCGGTTATCAATGCAACATTCTTGCCAAGGCCCGCCCCCATGATCAAACTGGTTGGCTTGAGCATTTCAGGCATGCCAGGGGCGCCTTTGGGTCCGACAAAGCGGATCACGACAACATCGCCTGATTTTATCTTCCCGGACCGGATTCCGTCTACCAATTCAAACTCTCCATTGAAGACCCGGGCCATGCCCTTGAATTTCTCTCCTTCCTTTCCGGTGATCTTGGCCACCGATCCTTTTTCGGCCAGGTTACCATACAGGATCTGGAGGTGCCCCGTTTTTTTTAAGGGCCGTTCTACAGGATAAATAATATCCTGTTTATCAAATTGGAGTGAGGGAACCTCTTTTAAATTTTCTGCGATGGTCTTCCCCGTTACCGTTAAACAGTCTCCGTGCAAATAGCCTTTCTCCAGCATGTACTTCAACACTGCCGGCACGCCCCCCACTCTGTGGAGGTCGCCCATCAAATACTTGCCGCTCGGTTTGAAGTCGGCGAGGAGAGGTGTTTTGTCGGAGATGCGTTGAAAATCCTCTTGCGTGATTTTTACACCCACCGATTTTGCCATTGCAATGAGGTGAAGGACTGCATTCGTGGATCCACCGATAACCATGATCACCGAAATCGCATTTTCAAATGCTTTACGTGTCATGATGTCTCGCGGCTTGATGTCTTTTTCCAGCAGCAAATGAATTGCTTGCCCTGCTTTCCTGCATTCGTCGGATTTTTCTTTGCTCAATGCAGGATTGGAAGCGGAGTAGGGAAGCGCCATCCCCATGGCTTCGATAGCCGAGGCCATGGTGTTGGCCGTGTACATGCCGCCGCAGGCACCGGCGCCGGGACATGAATTTTGGATGATGCCTTTGTAATCTTCGTCCGAAAGTTTATTCGCGAGCTTTTCGCCCAATGCCTCAAAAGCGGAAATGATGTTTAGCTCTTTTCCTTTCCAATGGCCACCGGCAATGGTCCCGCCATAGACCATGATCGAAGGACGGTTCAGCCTGCCCATGGCGATTAAGGATCCCGGCATATTCTTATCGCAGCCCACGACAGCAATCAGCCCGTCATAATATTGAGCACCACAAACCGTTTCAATGGAGTCGGCAATGACTTCACGGCTCACGAGTGAATAGCGCATGCCTTCTGTGCCGTTGGAGATGCCATCGCTGACGCCAATGGTATTAAAAATTAATCCCACCAGATCCTGATCCCAGACGGCCTGCTTGACTTCACTTGCCAGTGCATTGAGATGCATGTTACAGGTATTGCCGTCATAGCCCGTGCTGACAATCCCGACCTGCGCTTTTTTCAAATCGTGCTCGGTAAGCCCAATACCGTACAACATCGCCTGGGAGGCAGGGAGGGTTTGGTCCTGGGTGATGGTTTTGCTGTATTTATTTAGTTCGTGGTTCATTTTGTTTACCTCACCCCCGGCCCCTCTCCGAGACGGAGAGGGGGAGTCATTATGTGTCGATATTTTTTAAATCTTCTTCTTACTTTTCGATTCTCAACTTCTCGCTTCTCGCTTCTCAACTTCCCAACTTCTCGCTTCTCAACTTCTCGCTTCTCAACTTCTCACTTCTCAACTTCTCGCTTCTCAAACAATCACATAACTATAACTCTTATCCAACACAATACATTTATACGCCTCCTGAACAATCAGGCCCATGGAATTTTTCCAGGACTTGGCAAAGGGCTGGCCTTCGATAGATTCGATGGGTACCAATTCGGCGGCGGTCCCGCAGAAAAAGGCGTTGTCGGCTTCGAAAAGTTCTTCCGGGCGAAAAAGTTTCTCTTCAACCGGCATGTCGAGTTCTTTGGCAATTTCCAGTATGGTGTTGCGCGTGATGCCCGGCAGAATGTTTCCCAGGGGAGGGGTGTACAGCACGCCATTTTTTTCAAAAAAGAAATTCGCGCCTGGGGCTTCGGCAACAAAGCCGTTGCCATCCAGCATCAACCCTTCATCAAAGCCGCGTTCCTTTGCTTCCATGGTGGCCAGGATCGAGTTGACATAGTGACCGCACGTTTTGGCTTCTATTTTTGTCGATTTAGGATTCGGACGTTGAATGGCGGAAATGCAAACACGCAATGCCTGAGTGCTGAAATACTTTCCCCATTCCCAGGCGGCGATCATGAG
>DATHFS010000113.1:0-2172 GCA_035317975.1 Cyclobacteriaceae bacterium
GCCTTTTAAATATTGATCAGGAGTCATGACAGCCAATTCACTATACTTAAAGTCTTTAGTATTCCTGGTTATTATAATGCCGACTTTTTCCGACATGGAGGCATAATGCTGTAAAGCATCCTCAAAATCGTTAAATTCTGATTCCAGTGCATGCATTACGACTGTTTTAGATAACCCAATGATATCAACAAGCCTCGCTAACTGGGCTAGTTTTTCTATTACTTTTTTGTGTGGCCCGAGTTTCCGCAGAATGTAGTATGCATTCGAGAAGACCAGTCCCGTCGTACAAATAAATATCTCCTTTTTCTCGGATAAAGAGAATATCCGGGCTGCATCCATGGCAAATGGCTCCCTGGCAATCATAAAATCCAGGATAACATCGGTATCAATAAACGCTTTATTCATATTTCCGCTGCTTTTCATCCTCCAGGATCTTTTTGTAATCAAAATTTTTCGGAGCCCTAAATGAACCCATCAGCGATTTCACGGAAGGTGTAAGCTCATCAGATTGATCGTTGACTTCGGTAATTGATTTGAAATAGCTCTCCACCAATTCGGATACGCTCCGACCCTTCGCCTTTGCATAACGTTTGGCACCCCGAATCACTTTATCATTGAGCGTTAAGGTTAATTTTGTAGTCATAACACGTGTGTTTTGCCTTGTAAAGATACGTATAATTCAAAAATAATCAAATTACTGACCCTGATGGGACAGAGATGATACTTGTTAATAAACTCATTGACTTTCAATAGATTTCCACCAATTTTTGAAAATGGAATCATCGAACCCTTCACAACAGTCCAAAGCACAAGCATTCAAAGAACTCCACGAGCGTCCCGGCATCTTCGTTGTTCCCAACCCCTGGGATGCCGGTTCTGCGAGGATACTCGCCAGCCTGGGATTTGAGGCGCTTGCCACCACCAGCGCAGGACTTGCGTTTTCACTGGGAAAGCCTGACGGGGAAGGTGCCGTTACCCGTGAGGAGACGTTGGCAAACATACGTGCCATTATTTCAGCGACAAGCTTGCCGGTTGCTGCCGATTTGGAAAACGGCTATGGCGATGATCCGGAAATCTGTGCCGAAACAATCTTGTTGGCAGCCAAAGCTGGATTGGTCGGAGGCTCCATCGAGGACGCCACGGGGCGTTCAGAAGATCCTATCTATCCATTCGAGCTGTCGGTAGAGCGTATCAAGGCGGCAGTGAAGGCCGCACGCAGTCTCCCTTTCCCGTTCATATTGACGGCGAGGGCAGAGAACCTGATCTACGGCCGGCCCGATCTTAAGGATACGATCCGGCGACTGGAGGCGTTTGCGGATGCAGGTGCAGATGTGCTCTTTGCACCGGGATTAAAAACAAGAGATGAAATTGATGCGGTCGTCAGGGCGGTGGCACCCCGGCCGATCAATGTTATTATGGGTCTGACGGGTGCAGGACTAACGATGTCTGAACTTGACGGCCTTGGCGTCAAGAGGGTAAGTCTTGGTTCATCCCTCGCACGTGCGGCGTATGGGGCTTTCCTTAGTGCTGCGGAAGAGGTTCGGAAAAAAGGTACGTTCGGCTTTGCTGCCGAGACTATTCCATATTCTGAGATCAATGCTCTATTCAAGCCCTGAATCTTAATGTCTGTTTTAGTAATTTTATAAGGATTTAGCCAGGCCATCCCCATGAACAGATTTCCGGTTTACCAGTTGATCATGTGCATCGCAGTACAAGTCGGTGCACAGACAAAAGACTATCCCATTCAGTCTGTACCCTTCACACAAGTAAAACTCAATGACCAGTTCTGGATGCCACGAATAAAAACGAATCAGTTGGTGACCCTACCTGCTTCGTTTGAACGGTGTGAACGGACAGGACGCATAAGGAATTTTGAAATGGCAGCCACGAGGAGCGGGAAATTTTGTTCCCTTTATCCGTTTGATGATTCGGATGTCTATAAAACCATTGAAGGAGCATCTTTTTCCTTGAGCCTTTTTCCAGACAAGGCCCTTGAACAATACATCGATACCCTCATTATTAAAATCGGAAATGCGCAGGAACCCGACGGTTATTTGTACACGGCGCGAACCATCAACCCCCGCGAAACTCATCCCTGGGCCGGAAAGGTAAGATGGGAAAGAGAAAGAGAGTTAAGCCATGAATTGTATAATGCAGGCCACCTTTATGAGG
>DATHFS010000114.1:0-5488 GCA_035317975.1 Cyclobacteriaceae bacterium
CGATCAGCTCCTTTACCTTACTTCTTTTAAATTCTTCCGAAAAGTAGCGTGCCGTCCGGATCTCTAATTTTGGCTTGGTTTTCTTCATACGGTTGACCATTTTTGGTCAACCTATATTAGGCACACACACACTGATCACCGATTACCGATCACCGATCACTGACTCCCGGCCCCTTTCAATTTTTCTATTAACCAATTACTCAGTTTCTCCGTCTGCTCCGGGTACGTCCAATGTCCGGTCTCCAACGCAAGGTGTAACGGTTTAGGAGCCGTGATCACATTGTAGGCAGCATACATGGAGGTGGGAGGGCATGTTTCGTCGTTGAATCCCCAACTGTACATCCCTGGTATTTTCACCTGCCGGGCAAAATTCACAACATCATAATAACCGCAGGTTTCTATTTTATCTTTTGTGTTGTTGTAGGTGAGGTTGTCCTTGCTGAAGATGTGCGGCCATCCTCCGGCTCTTCCGTGCAAATAACCGGTGACATCACAAAGCGCTGGAAAAAAAGCCGCTAAGTGTTTTACCCGCGGATCGAGACCGGCTGTGATGATCGACAAGGCGCCTCCCTGACTCCCGCCCGTCACGCCCAGGTGGGTGCCATCGTATTGAGGCAAACTCGTAATGAAATCATTGGCGCGCACACATCCCAGGTAGACTCGTTTGTAGTAATACTTGTCGCGGCTATCCAGGTTAAAGAACGGATATTGATTCAGGGCGCCGGCGCCAAGGTTGTTGTACACCGAGATGTCGAGGTTAACCGGTATACCGTGAATGCCGATCTCAAACGTAATGATGCCTTTTTCCGCTGTGGCCACGTCGCCCGTGTACGGGCGTATACCCGCTCCCGGTACTTTCAACAGGGCAGGATACTTTCCTTCTTTTTTCGGAACGCAGAGAATGCCATAGAGCCGGGCTCCCAACCGGTAGTTCTGAAGATTGACATGGTACACATTTACATTTTCAGTGCAGCGGTCCGGCAGGAGGGTCATTCTTGCATCGATCGGAATTTTGGCTAACTCCGATTTTGCGTTTTCCCAAAAGGATGTAAAGTCAGACGGATTAGCAACGGTCGGTTTAATACCAGCGGGATCGAAGCCCGCGGTCGCCAATCCGCGGTATTCTTTGCCCTCGGCTTTTACAACCGCTGCACAGCGCAGGAATCCGGGGCTCGTCAGCGTGCCGCCGGAGACCGTGTAGGTTCCGGTGGGAAGGTTGATGGAATCTTTTTTTGTAGGGTCCATCTGCTCGGGTCCGACCTCATAGCGGATCATGACATTTTTCAGATTGTTCCCATCTTTCAAAACGGTTATTTTGAACGAGACGGGTTCACCTGTCTTGTAGGTCCAATCAAGGTGGTCAGGTGCGACAATAACTTTTATGCTTTTCTCCTGCGGCTGAGCATATACATTCCCGCTCAACAAAATGATAATGCCAAAAAGAATCCGGATTCTGTTTTTCATGATAATAAGAGTTTATTAAAGTCGTACCACCTAAAGGGGTGGCACGACAAATCGATCGGGGAACCCAATCTTAAATTTTGAACCTTAAATTTAATAGCCCCATTTCTTCATAATAGCCAAATCTTCTTTCGCAGATTCCAGCGGAGTTTTTCCCTGATAGGACTCCTGCTCGATAATGAAATGAACGGTGCCGCCGGACTTTCTTCCTAAATCAATCACCTCCTTGGTTCCGACAATACCCTTTCCGAGGATGGTACTTTCGTACTTTTCCTTGGCTCCTTCTTTCGTGGGGATCTCGTCTTTCACGTGCATCGATTCAAACCGACCCGGGTACTTGGTCACAATATCAATTGCCTTGGCGCCACCGTTGTAAAGATTACCGATATCCAATTGCTGGATCACCAGCGCAGGATCGGTGTTCTTTAACATGATGTCATACACTGTGTCATTGCCAAATTTCTCGCTGAATTCAAAATCATGGTTGTGGTATCCGAATTTCATGCCCGATTTTTTGCACAGCTCACCACTCTTGTTGAACACATCCATCATATGTTTCAGATCGTCGCCCGTTTTCCGAAAGGTCGGATCCAGGAAGGGGCTGATGACATAGCGCTGGCCAACGGTGGCTGCATCTTCCACGGTATGTCTCCACGCGTCCGTAAAATCTTTTTTGGTTTCATCCCAATGCTGTTTGCCCATAACGGTGTGACCACTGGGCATCTTCAGGCCCAACCCATCCAGCGTCTTCCGGAATTCGGTTGCCGATTGCCCGTAAAATTTCCGGTCGACATAGTTGGCATGTTCAACGAACCGGTATCCCATTTCGGCTAACTGCTTGAGCGTGCCCATGGGATCTTTCTTCATGTCCTCACGAATCGAGTAGAGCTGAATGCCTACCATTTCTTTCGACGCAAGGGAGGCAAAAAGAGACTTGGAAAATAAGGTCGTGCCGGCAAGGGCCGCAGCACTTCCTTTCAAAAAGGTTCTTCGGGAAGTTTTCATTCGAGTAGCGTTAGTAGTTTATTTCAACAAGATATTTTTTCGCCGCATCAAAATCAAGTACTATTATGTAGGGTACACAACATTGCCTACTGCCTTTTGCCTACTGCCTACTTCCTTACTGTGCCTCTTTTATATAGCCCCATCCTTCACCCTGCCGATCGATAATCTCAACAATACCATCGGCAACCGTTTCCACACCGGGCAGGAGTTGGGTTTTGACGACGTTGTATCGTTTCATCGTTGCCTCGCAAACTTTGATGGTGGCATTTTTTCTAGCCATTAACTCCTTAATCGCGGGCGCAACCGTCGATTTACCGGCCACGACCATATCCATCGCGCCGCTATAGATGACAATTTCAATCTTTCCGTCCGGGTGGTCTTTTGCTTCCAGGTTAGCGTGGCGCAACGCTGTCTTGTGGGTTAGCGTATCGCTGCTGGTAACGTCAAACACGATTCTTACAGGTTTGGATTGGGCCCGGGAGAAAAGGGACAAAAACACGAAAAGGGCGGTGGTGAAAATATGCTTTTTCATAAGGGAAGATTTAGGTGGGAGATCTAATTCAGGATTAGCCCCTGGAAGAGCCATCCCTTACAGAAATCTACATTTTTTTGCGCAATGGATTGGGGCGGCCACTTGCATTTTTTGTTCGCCGCAGATTTCGACGACAAATCCGCGAAAATCAGCGAGATCCGCCTACGCGAGGCGCTTCGGCGGACAGGTCTGCGGGATATTCCTGGCAGGCCCGGAAAAGACAATTTTTTTCCGTAGATTTTCATTCAACTCATCCCCTCGATTTTAACCAACCCCCATAATTATGAACCAAAACGATGTCCATTCTAAAACGCCACGTCGGGAGTTTTTAGGATCGCTGGCAGCAGGCGCTGCCACATTAGGAGTTTCCACCCTGGCTCCGTTGGGTCTTATCGCTTCACCTGAACTTTCCGCTATGGCTGGCGAAGCGGATGCCTGGTTTGATAAGGTAAAAGGCAAACACCGCGTGGTATTTGACGTACCGGCACCCCATGAAGTTTTCCCTTTTGCCTGGCCGCGCGTTTTCCTGATGACGAATGCAAATACGGGAACACCGGAAAATGAATGCGGCGTGGTGGTGGTCTTGCGACACAATGCCATTCCGTATGCCATGAACGACAGCCTTTGGGCAAAATATAAATTTGGCGAGGTGTTCAAGATCGACGATGCGGCAACAAAGGCGCCTTCCGTGCGCAACGCGTTCTGGAAACCCAAACCGGGCGATTTTGCTATTCCGGGAATCGGCAACGTGGCGATCGGAATCAATGAACTGCAAGACAGCGGTGTCATGTTCTGCGTATGCGACATGGCGATGACCGTATACAGTGCTGCCCTGGCCGGAGGTGGCGATGCCGCTATGGTAAAGAAGGATTTCTTAGCGAACCTTTTACCAGGCATTCAACCCGTGCCTTCGGGTGTCTGGGCTGTTGGCCGGGCGCAGGAAAAGAAATGCTCTTACGTCTTTGTAGGATAACACGCTTACTCAATTGACCAAATGCAGGCAGATGATCGATCATTTGCCTGCATTTCCTTTTTTGTTCGCTGAATCCCTTGCAACCAGGATAGGGCCATACGGACCGTACTTGTGTTGCTTTTCAGAAAAGTTGTCAGCATAGGGCCCATAGGGATAGTCAAATGCCTTCTTGTTGAGATCGGGCCAATCCTGCGAGAAGACTTTATGTGGTCGCGGTTGTGAATTGACAAAAGCAGCCACGTCCCATGCCTCTTCATAGCTGAGTTGTGGATTTTCATAGGTTGCTCCAAGTGGCATGGTGTATCTAACATAACTGGCAAAGCGGCCGAGCCGGTAAAGTCCTGCTCCCGTATTGTAGCTATGGGCCCCCCAAAGGGGTGGATACACAAAACTACCGCTGTCGGCGAACATTATTCCTTCTCCCTTTTTTCCATGACATGTCCGGCACTTGCTTTCATAGACGATTTTTCCTTTCAGCGTGTCGGCGGCCCTTCTCAGCACATAGGGGAGATCAACCGTTCCGGAGCCTATCGGCTTGGTGCCCGTTGGAACATCCTTGCCGATCCATTTTAAGTATGCTACTATTGCGCGCATCTCCAGACTTGTACTATCGATCGGTTGCCCATTCATGCTTCTCAACAGGCAATCGTTTATCCGAAACTCAATGGATTCCACCTTCCCGCTTCGCGGCCGGAACATCGGATAGAGGGAAGCGACTGCTGAAAAATTGTTTCCATACGACCTTGCGCCAGCATCGATATGGCAATTTTGACAATTCATCGCATTGGCAACGTGGCTGACTTTACCACGGGGTCCGAGATAGTCTGCCGTCTTCGCAATGAGTTTCCTGCCATACCGCACCAGATTACCCTCCTCCGTTTTGGGAATGAAACTTGTGTCGGGGGCCAGCCATACTCTGGGTTTTTCCGGCGGCACAAGGGAAAAGGTACGAGGTCTGGAACTCTGATAGGGAATTTGCATGACCACAAAAACCAAGACCAAGAGCAGCAGTGAAAATAGAATGAGCCTGAACAAGCCCATTTTTTCAATCAAATCAAATAAAACTCGGCGCATGGTACGTGGGTTTAGATGTCAGCACCTATAAGGTGCCCACACTTGCTACTGTCAAATTAACCTCTTCTTCTGTATTATACAAAGAGATGCCCAGGCGCGTCACACCCCCTTGCTCCAACAGTCCCAGTACTTCGATCGCACGAATGGCATAGAAATGTCCGTCCCAGGCGCAAATGTTCTTTTTTGCCAGGTGCTCACAAATTTGCCAGGGCGTCTTTCCTTTCATCGTGAACGAAACGGTGGGTGTTCGCGAAGGTGCAGAAAAATCCTGACCGATCATCATGAGGCCGGGGATCTGTTTCAATCCCTGATACAGTTTGCCGGCCAGGCGATATTCATGCTCGCTGATGGATTGATAGGCGCTGATCAGCTGTTCCCTCAGCGAGCCTCCACTGCCCAGGCTGGCCAGGAAGCCGACCGCAGCACCCACGCCGGCAATGGCG
>DATHFS010000115.1:0-9454 GCA_035317975.1 Cyclobacteriaceae bacterium
AGTAGTCCAAAGTCCGGTATTCCTAAAGGAAACGATACCAGGTTTTCCTGATTAAATGATCCGCCTGCTTGCACCGTCGCTTTTCATGATGAATATTCGATCCAGGTTTCCGGCCGGAACCCCTGCACCAGACAGATTTCTGGCAACCGCCCCAGACGGAATTCTGGAAATGATCAAAATTAAAAACACAATGAAAAACACATTGAACTTACACGACACTGGTCTGGTGGAATTGGATGCTAAAGCGTCAGAAAAATTAATTGGTGGATTCTTTTGGGCTGCCGTCGCTGCCTCTTTCATTGCCAGCGTTTTTGCTTCTGCAGTTAACAACTTTGGCGACATTCGTCAGGGGTTACAAGATGGATTCAATGGAACTCCGAGATATTGGATCTAAAACGCTATGAGAAAGGTTCATCCGATCATTAGAAGCACGGCAAACCTACTTCTATACATTATCATAGTCTTTCTCACAATTTGGGTTCTTGATAATCTTCCCCATCTCGTAAGATTATTATTTAAAGCGTTTACATGACTATCATAATTAACATCACTTTAAAAACAGCAATATGAAAAACGATATAGAAAATCAGTTTGAGGCTTTAAGCCTTACCGAAATGAATGAAATCACAGGCGGCGAATCCCTCTGGTACTGGGCCGCGTACGGTGTTGGTTCCATTGGACGAGGTGTATCCTATCTTTGGAAAGTGTACTCCATGGATCCGGTGTACTATATGCAGTACACGATGTAATTAACTCTTGGCGTATCGACCGGGTATTCCGGTCGATACTTTTCTAGTGCCCTCCCAACTATCTATTTATACAAATATAATAAGGGACCCTGTGCCATCTCCGAAAAGAATTCCTGACTTATCATCAACGTCTCCTTTGGAGCCCCACTATCCTGAAAACCAGACTATTCATATTACTATCCTTTTATCCACACTCGTTTGTCTCGCTCTTCTTCCTTTTGTATCGGTAGATATAAGCGTAAAGAGCCCTGGTTTACTGCGTGCATCCACTGACCATACAACATTAAAATCCGCGGCGGCGGGTATGGTGAAGAGTGTGCTGGTCAAACAAAACGAAGTTGTGGTCGAAGGTCAGTTGCTTTTTGAAGTCCGGTCGCCTGTATTGGAAGAAAAAATACACTATCTGGACGGTAAAGTGGCTGAGTCAACAAAGTTTCTCAATGATGTGAGGAAATTAATTGACTGGGAGAGGACGGACTCCTCCCCTGCTTCCCTGGCGTCCATAGCCGGATCACTGCAAACTCCTCTTTACAATCAGTCTTTAGCCGACTACCGTAAAAAGAAAGCGGAACGGCAAACCCGCCTGCTAAAGGTGAAACAGGATTATGAGCGCAACAAAAAACTCTATGAACAAAGCGTAATCTCCCAGGTTGAATATGAGGGTTTCAAATTTGAACTTGATAAAGGGATAGGAGACCTGGAGCTGCTAAAGGAATCCCAGCTTAGTGCATGGCATCAGGAACGAAGGGGTTTTGAAAAGGAAGCTGCAGAGTATCGAACCCAACTGACACAGGCACAATGGGAAAAAGAAAATCTTAACATCAGGGCGCCCGTCAAAGGCACCGTCCAGAGCATGTCCGGAATCTATCCAAACAGTCCCGTTTTTGTAAACCAAAGCCTGGCGGAAATTTCTCCTGACACCGACTTAGTCGCGGAAATTTCTGTATCACCGGCGGATATCGGCTTACTGCGCAACGGCATGGACGTGCGCATACAAATCAATGCCTTTAACTATAACCAATGGGGCCTCCTCACCGGCAAGATCAGCGAAATTTCAAACGACATCCAATTGATAAAGGATCAACCCGTTTTCATAGTCACGTGCACCCTTGATCAGAATTATCTGAAATTGAAAAACGGCTATCACAGCCATTTCAAAAAGGGAATGACCCTGCAGGCACGGTTTATCGTAACGAGGCGCAGTCTTTGGCAACTCCTCTACGACAAGGTTGATGATTGGGTAAATCCCAATGTCAGGAAAGACCATTAGTCCATCCTTTTCACACCCCGTGTCAACCAAAATAAAACAACGCGATCGAACGGACTGTGGTGCGGCGTGCATCGCTTCCATCGCCTCTCATTATAAGCTCCATCTTCCCGTTTCTCACATCCGTCAACTTGCGTCGACCGACAAGCGGGGAACCACGATCCTTGGCCTGGTGCACGCCCTGGATAAACTTGGCTTTCAGGCCAAAGGGGTACGCGGCGGAATGGACAGCCTGTCCAAAATCCCGATGCCGGCTATTGCCCATGTAGTCGTGAAGGAAATACTTCATCACTATGTCGTTATTTATAAAGTGTCTGGAACCAGTATAGAGGTGATGGATCCGGGCGATGGCCAGATGATTCGCTATACTCATGAGGAATTCAAAACCCAATGGACCGGAGTTCTTGTCATCCTATTGCCGGGAGAACACTTTCAAACCGGAAATCACAAACATTCAGTCTTGTCGCGCTTTTGGTCACTGATCCGTCCACACAAAAGCATGATGACCCAGGCGCTGCTGGGGGCCATGGTGTACACGCTGATCGGGCTCACCACCTCCGTTTACGTGCAAAAAATAGTGGACTATGTCCTCGTCGACAGCAACACGAATTTATTAAACCTGATGAGCATCGGAATGATCGCTCTCCTGCTGCTCCAGCAATTCATCGGTTTAATGAAAAGTATCCTCACGCTGCGGACAGGCCAGTCCATAGACATCCAGCTTATCCTGGGGTACTACAAACATCTCCTGACCCTTCCTCAATCTTTTTTCGACACGATGCGGGTCGGGGAAATTATCAGCAGGGTAAATGATGCGGTGAAGATCAGATCGTTTATCAATGAAGCATTGGCCAGCATAACCGTCAATTTTTTCATTGTTGTGTTCTCCTTCGGGCTCATGTTCACGTACTACTGGAAACTGGCGCTGGTCGTTCTTCTGATCGTACCCTTTTATTCCGCGATCTATTACATCACGAATCGCGTAAATAAAGCAGTCGAGCGAAAACTCATGGAAAATGCCGCGGAGCTGGAGTCCCAGTTGGTGGAATCGCTGAACTCCGTTCATACCATCAAAGATTTTGGGTTGGAAGAACATTTCAGCATGAAAACAGAAACAACCTTCCTCCGCCTGTTGAGCACAGTTTATACGTCAGGTCTCAATACCATTTTCGCGGGGTCAACTTCCGAGTTTTTTTCAAAATTAGTTACGATCATTTTGCTTTGGGCCGGTGCGGGTTTTGTACTCAACAATGAATTGACCCCCGGGGAACTTCTCTCCTTTTATGCCCTGACTGGTTATTTCACCGGACCGGTAAGCAGCCTGATCGGTTTGAATAAAGCCGTTCAGAATGCACTGATTGCCGCCGACCGTCTCTTTGAGATCATGGACGTGGAGCGGGAAAAAGAAGAACTCCAGATCGACCTCACTCCTGCCTGGTCGGGAAACATAACGTTTAAGAACGTCACCTTTCGTTATGGGGCAAGTGTGACCGTATTCGAAGACTTGAATCTGGAAATTCCTAAAGGCAATGTAACAGCCATCGTGGGTGAAAGCGGCTCGGGTAAGTCTACCCTGATGGCCTTGCTGCAAAGGCTCTATCCTTTAAATTCAGGTCAAATTTCTATCGGCGACTGCAATGTACAGTACATCACTCCTGATTCGCTTAGAAGGGTCATCAGTATCGTGCCCCAAAAGATCGACCTTTTCACGGGGAATGTAGTTGACAACATCGCTGTTGGGGATTACCGGCCCGATATAAATAAAATACTTACCCTTTGTTCAGACCTGGGCATCCTGGATTTCATCGAAAAATTACCCAACGGCTTTACCACCTGGCTCGGAGAAAACGGAGCGACGTTATCGGGCGGACAAAAGCAACGAATCGCCATTGCCAGGGCGTTGTACAAGGATCCCGAAATTCTGATCCTGGACGAAGCGACCTCTTCCCTCGACTCCGGCGCAGAACACTACATCCGGAAAATGACGGACCTCCTCCGCGAGCGCAACAAAACAGTGATCATGATCACCCATCGCCTGAGTTCCGTTATCCGGGCTGATAAGATCGTTGTATTGGAAGCCGGTAAAGTCGCTGAAGAAGGCAGGCATGAAGAGTTACTCCGAAACAAAGGAGCGTACTATCGCCTGTGGGAGGAGCAGTTTGCGGTACCGGATGTAATTGAGAAAGCTTAAAAATCGCTAACTTTGGAGACACAAACAACGGAAGTCATGGACATAAAAGCAGAGCGATCTTTGCTGATCAAGGAGATCAAGCAGGTGGAAGATATATCCTTGCTTCAGGCGATAAAAGCGGTGCTTCATTATGGTCTTAAGAATGAGGGAAGGATCAGCGTTGAACAATATAACCGGGAACTGGATGAAGCGGAAGCGCGTGTAAGGCGGGGAGAATTTTATACCCAGGCGGAAGTAGAAAAGATGTCTGAGAAATGGTGAAGAAAGCAAGGCTTGACGTTGCCTGGGACAAGATGGCTTACACCTCATTCCAGCAGGCCTGCGATTATATAAGAGACGAGTCTGCTGTTAATGCAGAAAAAGTCCGGAAAGAAATCTTAAAGATCATTCATAGCTTACCGGATCATCCGGAGAAATATCCGCGGGATAAGTTTAAGAAAGATAACCAGGGTCATCATCGCGCCTTTGAAAAATACTCGTTTCGTGTTGCTTATATGGTTACGCCAACTGAAATAATCATTCTTCGCATCCGCCATGTGAAGCAGGAGCCGAAAGCGTATTAACGTCAAATATATGTGGGATGAATACTTTGCATAAGAAACGTACGGCAATCAGAAACAAGCGGGCAACCGATCCGATCGATCGATTAATTTTTGAGAAAGGGTTAAGGGTTCGCCACGTATACTTAAACCGGAGCTTGAATCTTATCGTGCTCATTCTTAGTAATGGAGCCGTTATTAAGTCCAAGCTGTCGGACTTCCCCAAGCTGAATAAGGCCAACGAAAAACAGTTGAATAAATGGTCTTTGATCAGTGAAGGTGTGGGTATAGAATGGCCCGACCTGGATGAAGACTTGTCCCTGAAAGGATTTATTAAAAGCGCTTTTATGGACCGCACCCTTCGCACGCTGAAGGGCAATCAGGAGAGCATTTTAGTTTAAGCATCACCCTCCCATCTTTATCAGATCAAGTGATTTCTGATGAAAGATCCTGAATGTCGTCCCCTTATCAGGCGCACTTTCCACTTCAATTTTTGCGTTCAGCTTTTCAACTTGCTGTTTTACGATGAACAAGCCCAGACCTTTCCCCGGGGTGTGTGAATGGAATCGCTTATACAGTTTGAAGAGGTCTGTTTGGTGTTTGCCCAGGTCAATTCCCAACCCATTGTCGGACACTTCGAGGACGATGTGTTCGTTTTGCAGGCGGGAGGAGATCCGGATGACGGGCTTCCTCTCGGGGGAACGGTATTGAATGGCGTTGCTGATGAGGTTGAATAAAATACTGTTGATATACGCTTTGATCGAGACGAGTTCGGGACAGGCAAAATCGGTCTGAATGGAAACTTCATTTGAAATGATAAAGGTATTCAGGGACCGCATGATCAGATCCACTTCGGCCTGGAGATCGACTTTTTCGAGGGCGGTGAAATTGTCATGGCGGATATCGACGATCTTGTTCAGGTCCTGGATGATGGTATCCAGCGAGCCGGTGGACTGTTCAAACAGCCCGACAACATGAGCGCGTTCTTCGTCCGTTTTGGACAGATGGTAGAGATTGATCAATCCCTGCATACTCGCTACCGGGGCCCGGAGGTTGTGGGAAACGGTGAACGAGAACTGCTGAAGTTCGCTGTTTTGATTGATCAATTGCTGGTTGGTCTTGAGCAGGTCAAGGTTCTTTTCTCCCAGCAGCAGCTCCAGTTCCTTTTTCTGCCGCTCGATCTCAATATTGGCGTGCATAATGCTTTCCTGGCCCTGGGCGAGTTCCTCACTTTGCGATTTGATCTCCTCATTCTGCACTTCAATGTTCTGGTTCAGTTCGTACAGCTCCCGGTTGGTGTTGTGAAGCTCGGCGTTCTTTTGATTTAACCACCGGATCAGTTGCTCATTTTTGGCTTCAAAATATTCAAACAAGTCCTTAAAAAAAGCAATGCAGCCCGTCAGGAATAAATACATGATCAGGATCACCAGGTTAGAACTGACAAACCGGAAGAAGGTGTACGGTTCTCCTGCATTGGCGATGCTAAACGAATAGAAAGCAACGTCGAAAAAGAGGACGACAAAAAGGTTGATCAGCAATCCGGCCACCAGGGCTGCCCGCTCGCGCAACGAAAAGACGAACAGCGGAATGACCGAACTGGTGATGAGAATGGCATAAATTTCAGGGCTTCGGAAATAAGGATACTGCCCGATGGCATGGATTCGCTGTAAAGATACAGCAGTCAGGACCGCCAGAGGTATGATCACACTGATCAGGCTTCGTGAAAGATTGTAAAGCCGGAGGCTGTTTAACCCGATCACCCCCAGCAAGGCTGCAACTGTAAAAACAGCAACCTGCGCAGTGGCCGTCCAACCGTTCCGGATGACCATGTAGGTTACGAGGATAGAGAAAAGACAGGAAGTGATCAGGGCAATCGCATTCGACAGTTGAATGGAACGAACCTTAAACGTAGGTCCTTCCTCCACAACGCCGACATAAAGAACCCGTTTTATAAATGAATTCAACAAGGGGGTGATTGGCATAACTCCACAAACGCACAAGGTTGGAATTACAGCCGGTATAAAAAGTGAAAAAACAGGTTGGTTATTACATCGGTAGTGAAAATTACATTCTTGAAAATTATGAACTGACGTTCAAATTGCTGTTTTCAATACCTCTATCGGGAAGGCATCAAATTTTACTAAATTTGGCCATTGGGACTACCGGCTTTTACCTTCCTGTTTTCCTAAACGCGAATTCCTGATCATTCAGAGATATTTCAGTTATTTCTCCATTCTTTGACTCGCTTTTCTACCTCAATCAGCATGTCTTGATTGTTTTTATAGATGAGGTTTGTAGCAACCATTTTGGTAATTTTTGCGACTCCTTCCTCTTTACTCAAAAGACCATGGTGAACCAGTTGATCGAAAATCCAAATCATTCCATGATACTCAATGGATAGTTTTTTGGCTAGCTTTCTGACGGGCTTGTCACTACTTAGTAATACTGCGTCAAGTTTTTTGGCAATAAAGACAACGGATCGATCTTCCGGGGACAGAGCCTTAGGAAATGCTTCCGAGAGTAATTCTATTTTTTCTTCGGGAGTAAGGATATGAACGGTCAGCTTATTGTTCTCCTGGTATGCTTCGAGGATTTGTTGTTGTTCCTGGAAGAGTTCATCAAACACATCCTGCGTGGTGTGGATTTCCAGTTCAAGTCCAAAAAATTTAGGCGTAAGCTGAAGCTCAATTACATCAATGAATATGCAAGCATCCGTAACGACTATCTTCATGCTGGTTCATTATGCCACCATTAGGTGTTCGCTGCGGAATTCGGCTAGCTTCTGATTATTTAATGAGGCCGCCTTACTCATGGAGATCAATTCCTCACCCAGCGCTCTAAAGAGCAACTGATGGAAGCGTCTTGATTTTTCCTGACCTTCATAGGGATAAGGCTCTTCGATTTTAAACCCTGATTGACTGATGAAGAACATGAACTGCTTGAAGTAGGCTTCGGAAATAATACCAAGATCTTTTAGCCTGTAAGCTATCGCCTGCATTGAAATGCCGTATTGTTTCTTGATAGCGCCAAGTTCGGGCAACAGAAGTTTTGAGCGAGACTCGCCTACCTCCTTTTTGATAGTTTCCCTAGGCAACAACATGGCGGCAGCAAAGTAATGGCAGTATTTCTCCTTCTGTTTTTCAGTAAGTCCCTCGAAATTCATTAACAAGTGAGCTAGCTCGTGAAGTGCAGTGAATCTCTTCCGGTCCAGCGACTTTAGTTTATTGTTATTCAACACAATTACCGGTACCTGGCCGTGGTTAGCCCACGCCGACAGACCGTCGACGCCGTCGTCTGATTCAACCTCAATGACTTTAATATTGTGGTCTTCCAGGAGTTCAATCAGATTGAAAATTGGGGCAGTCCCCAGCTTCCAGTCCGTCCTGAGCTTGATCGCGACATCCTCCACTTGTTCGTTTGATCGAATCGGGGTTTCCTTGAAGCTAAGCCTAAAACGGCTATCGATGTTCAGTATCTCCTCAAGTTCAAGATATCTGGATAGGACATCTCTGGTCTTTTCAATCAGGCTGTTTTTCTCCTTGGCCGAATAGCGGGTGTACTTTCGGAACTCGATTTCACCGAGCTCAACTACATTTTTCCTGTAAAAGTAATCCTGGCGGACGCCGAGGGCGTCACACAATAGGCCAATCATTTTACTGTCCGGCATGAACTCTCCCTTTTCATACTTGTGAAGAGCTTGCCGGGTCACCTGATTTTGGAGCTTTTCAGCCAAATCCTGTAGCGAAAGACCAGCCATGACGCGGGCTGATTTAAGCCTTTCAGCAAATTGGTTCATAAGTAAATAGCGTTAATTCTCTTGTTTTAACATGAAACAAGTCAAATAGGTTTACAAATGTAGAATAAAAATGAATATTGTCAAGCTAATATGTCAATCTGTCAGGCAAGCCGTGAAATAGCCATCGCGATTGCTTTCAACAACCGGCTCAACTCACTGACTACGAGCTTCAATAATAAACTTTGGCTTTAGACGGATGGTCTGGAAATCAAAAGCCCCGAAATCATAGGATTTTCGAGGCCCTGCCTGCCGGACAGGCAGGTTTGATTTTGTTTGACTGATACTTGAAACCTAATGAATCACTAATTCCATCGGCATCCTCGCCTGCACCCCCTTGTACTCCTTCACGTGTTGCCACTGCCTAAACCAGGGGTAGTACTCACCCAACTCGTTTTTGAGAATAGCGGCTTTCGTGCTTTGCTCCAGGTCGCCCATGATTTTTTCCAAAAAAGTCTTCTGATGCGGATAGTATCTCAATTTGTAATCCTCCCCTACGCTGGCTGCGTCGGCGGCAATCTTTATGGCATCCGGAAAGCCGCCCAACACATCCACCAGGCCATTGTCTTTTGCCTGCGTGCCCGTCCACACCCGGCCGGAAGCAATTTTCTTGATATCATCCTGCGTCATCTTTCTTCCCACGGCGGCCTTGCCGGTAAATGTTTCGTAAATCTCTTCCGTCTTCTTCTGCCAGATACTCTTCTCCACGTCTGTCAGCGGCCGCATGACGGAGACGAGGTCGCCGATCTCGCCTGTTTTTATTTCCTCTGAGGTAATGCCGATCTTATTTCCAAGAAAGCCACTGAGATCGAAGAGGACACTGAAGATCCCGATCGAGCCGGTGATCGTAGTAGGTTGCGCCACGATCGTATCACAGGCCATTGCCAGGTAATATCCACCGGAGGCCGCCAGGTC